>CAZWME010000453.1:0-5017 GCA_964634515.1 uncultured Pirellulales bacterium
CGTAGAAATGTTCCAGCGTATGAATCAATGTTATTATGTCACACTTCCGACCTTTCAGGTTTACATCTTCCAACGTATCAAACCATTCATGCTCAGCTTCCCCTAAAGGATTGGGGTCTACACCAACTGTCTTGCAGTTGTAGTGTTCTTTGATTTTGTCAAGCAGTGTACCAAAGGAGGCTCCTACATCCATGGCAAGTATTGGTGGCTTTTCCAACGTCTCAAGAATAAGGCGCATGATCCTGTCGGCTCTATTGCTCTGATTTTTAGTTTCGTTCTGTGTATTTCTACCGGTGATTTCATCATATGTGCCGGAGGTATAGAACTCCTTATATATGGAAGGTGTCATACGGGGGTTCATGTAGATCATTCCACAAGTACACAAAGAATATTGCACCATATAAGCTACAGGTAAAACCGATGGTGTCCATTCATTATTTACCATCAAAGCAGCCGGACCTATTCCATACCGCTGTGCAATAAATTCTTTGCTTCCACACAATGGACAGGTAACTGGCTCCCACACATCCTCTGGAAGATCCACGTTGTCTGTGATGTTATTGAATCCAGTAGTCATTCAAATCCTCCTTATCAAATATCTCTTCCTTTGTACCAGCAGTTAGATTAATAATCCTACGTCCATCTGATTCCCAAGAACATTGTGCTCTCACATAAGCGATGTCAGCTTTATGTCTTTGTATCAATTCATCTGCGAAGTCCCTGACTTCTGTCTCAAATAGGGTAGCAGGAAACTTATCCTCTGGGTAGAAATGTCGATTGTCCGATCCGTAGTCGTGGTCGATCCCTACCAGTAGAGCGGTCGTAAACCCCATCCAATAGGCCAGTTGCAGGTTTACATACGTTTGAGTGCCCAACACCCCGACAGCCCACAAAGGGCTGTAGGAAAACTTCCCTTTCTGTGGGACCCCATTAGGAGCAACTGAGAGAATGCCATATGTCCGGTTCATTCCCCCAAAGCTCTTGAGAGTGTTACGATTCACAAATGCTGAACCTCCCCTCTCTGTGACCTTCTTTACATAACTACGTATAATTTCAAGCTGTTCCAATCCTTCCACCTGTGTATTACCGCTGATGCTGTAATAGGTTGGAAGGAAATCGTCCATCATATGAATACGATTGCACCCAAATGATGGATGCGATTTCAGGAATTCCAGTGGTACGTCCTTCAATGAAATTCCATTGCCTATGATGATGCAGGTCTCTCCTTCATGTTTGTTCTGTAGCGAATGTGGGGCCATGTATCTTCCTCCTCCTTGACGTGATGTCTAATTATCTCATAGGGTCTGTATTCAAGTCAAGGTAAGGGGTTGACATAACTACAGGGTATACAGTAGAATAAAGCTAAGTCCAGTTTAGTGGAGGTATTTTCCGTATGCCTAACGGCGACCTTTCATTTGAAGAATTTATAAAGCTCTATCCTCAGTTCGATGAAGCGTTCATCAAAACCATGATGGGAAAGGGATTGAAGATCAGGGTACAACAAACAGGGCATGAAGCTAGGATGGGACATGAACCTCTACCTAATCCTGTTTATCAGGGCATGAGCAATACAATTATTATTCCCCAGCACGCTCTTGGTGATTCTACTGTTATAGAACATGAAATGGCTCACGCTCTTACAGACCTTGACCCAAGGGCTTTGAGGAATGCAGGCTTTACTGCTCCTCAGACGTTTCTTGGTGGAATTGGCCCAGGTGTTGGGCTTGATTCCCCAGGAAGTTTCTTGAAGGGGCTTGCTTCACTTATTGCACCTAACACAGTAACAAGAGCCGCCGAGTCCTTTGCTATTAGTTCAGCGGGTAAGGAAGCCTATCCTGACTTCGATCCTATGGGGAAGAGGAGACAGTTTGACTTTATGTTCAAGAACAAGGTATTGCCAGAAGCGCAGGCAGAGGCAGAATCAGCAGATAGGGTAATGTTACAACAGGCTTCCTATTTGAAAGATATTGCTAAGGAGCATCGGTCTGCCCCTAAACCTGTCGTACCTAGAATGAGGGAACCAACAACGAAACCAATACCTGCTCCACGTCGTCGGGGCGGGGAACAGGAGTTTTAAGTTGAGATCATTTATTGAATGGCTTGACAATGACGGTTTTTACATCAAGTCTGATTGGGATGAAGAGACAAATTCGTGGATATCTCACAGTAGGCTGACACTTGACCAGTGGCAGAGGGATATCATGGAATACCTACTTACAATAGATCCAGAGACGGGGACGTTTCCTTTTAGGACAATGCTTCTGTCTATGATTAAAAAGTCAGGAAAGACAACTATCGGGGCGGCAATAGGAGCGTGGTACGCCGAGTGTGGACCTGATAACTCAGAGATTTACGTGATTGCCAACGATGTGAAACAGGCCCAGCAGCGAATGTTTGAAGACATCAAGTACCATGCGATGCAGCGCAGAGAAGAACCCCATGGTAAAGAGATATGGGGGGCGCTGTTATCAGAGGAACTGCGGCTACATAACGGGACATACATCCAGGTTCTCGCTCGTGTATACACATCTGCTGCTGGGTCTCGTCAGGGTCTAACCCTGTGGGATGAGTTGTGGGGTTATTGCGAGCAAGTGGGTACGAAATGTCTGAATAAGGATCTGGAGTGGGTAAATGCTGAGGATTTGAAAGTAGGCGATGAGATTGTAGCCTTTGATGAGTATGCCACTAACGACAGGTATAGGAGTTGGAGAGGTTCTACAATTCTATCTACAGGAATAAAGAAGCTGCCTGCCATGAAGGTATCTCTGGTCAATGGGGATGAGAAGGTAGACACCCCCGAACACAAACTGTTGGCACGTAGGGGTAGAAGAAATGAAGTAGTGTGGGTAGAAGTTCAGGACCTGAAGCCAGGAGATAGACTAATGAAAGTTCTTCCTGTGTGGGAAGAGAGCGTCTCCAAGGAAGCGGGGTATCTAGGAGAACTCCGCCCGTCTAGACTACTTCCTAAGTTTGTTCCAGAGATGCTCGGTCGTATGACCGCAATTGAGTGGGTCGAAGTGTCGTCTGTTGAAGAGACTGAGGATACTGACATGGTTCTCCTATCCACATCTAGTGAAACTTATCTTACAGATGGATACTGTGCCCACAATACTTCCGAGCGGAGCCGCCGAATGTGGGAAGAGATGACCCTTCCTCCAACTGTGCCCCATCCTATGAAAGTAGTTGTGACTTATGCCGGATATAAGGGCGAGTCAAAGTTGTTATGGGAAATGTATCAGAAGTTGGTATTGAACGGTAAGCCACTAGAAAAGTTCAAACACTTGGTGAACCGCAAGGGCAGGCCAATTATCACACATATTGGGCGGCAGTTTGCTCTATGGGATGATCAACCAAGAATGGTGTGGCAGACAAAGGAATATTACAGGGAAGAAAAAGAATCTCTTCGACCAATGAAATTCCTTCAATTACACCGTAATGAATGGGTGACAAGTGAAGAGGCATTTATCCCTGAGAACTTTTATACAAGGGCGATTGTGTTGGATCGGCCCCTGCTGTATGACCCAGACTCAGAGTTCCGCAAGCACCCCATTTCCATCGGGGTAGATATTGGTATCAAGCATGATGACGCTGCTATCGTGGGTACGTATTATGACCCAAAGGAAGGTAAGTGTAAACAGGCTTTCCATGATATATGGAAAACAGACCCAGAGTATCCTTTGGATATCGAGCACACGGTGGAGAACAAGTTGGTGGAAATGAACGAGCTGTTCAACATTGTGGCAGTGCTATATGATCCATATCAATTTCATCGGTCAGCTACTACGTTGAAGACCAAGGGACTGCCGATGATAGAGTATGCTCAGAGTGAAAGCAATATGACAGCAGCAAGCCAGAACCTGTATGATCTCTACAAAACACAGAGGATTGAACATTATTCAGCCGATGACATGGAGGAGCAAGTTACTCTAGCAGCGGCCAAGAACAAGGGACGAGGATTTAGATTGGTAAAAGATGATGAGAGTGGCGCACCTAACGATGCCGCAATCGCACTAGCGATGTCAGCTTTTGATGCTGTGAAGAGAATGGGAGTGGACACTTCTGTAAAGGTAGTATGGGAATCTCCATTCTCCGATTTCACAGGCATCCCAGAGAAGTCATCGAGACAGAAAGAGGAAGAGGGACTACCGTTCGCTCTTCGGAGTAACTAATGGCAAATGAAGGAATGAAGGAAGTACTCTTCCATTATAGAAAAGCAAAGAATTTTTGTAAGCCGTGGCATGACAACATCAATCGGTGGCGTGCTTTATACAATTTTCAGCATTATACCAAGCGGGCTAAGGTAGGAGAGGAACGTTACGATGATCCAACCTACACGAATGTTGTAGACCTTGCAGTCGGCATCCTGCTATCCAACGACATGGAGTGGAAGGCTATGAGCTGGTCTCCATCAGTCCCAGGACAGAAGGATACCAGTCAGGTTGAGAAGTATCTAACTGGTACTATTGAGGCAAATAGCGAACGAGAGGAAGCGCATCTTATTTATCAGGCCATTCTGAATTTTGTAAGAGATGGGGCGGCTATTTTATATTCGCCATGGGACCCAGTACTGGCCGAGATGTTTGAGACTACCGTACAGATCCCAGATCCAGAACAGGGGGCAATTGATATGACTGGATGGGAAGAGACCCCCATCCGGCTACAGGTGATTGACCCTCTGAAGGTGTTTGTACTCCCAGGCGGTCCCAAAAGATGGTCGTGGCTATTCCGAGTAGAGCAGATGTCGGTACATGATGTGGAACAGACGTTTGACTTCAAGCTCAGTAAGTATAATCACCTGACAGATACCATGAAGATGGAGCACAAGGGAGAGCTGGTAGATGGTTGGAGTGTGAAACTTGGTAGTAAGGCAGAGGTTCAGAAGACTGAAGGTATCATGGGCGGAATCATGGACATGCTTGGACAGGTGAACATAACGCAAAAGAAAACTATAATCGTTCAAAGGGTGTTGATGTACGAGGGTATAGAAGTATGGCCTCTACAAGAAATGGAGGGATAC
>CAZWME010000454.1:0-2814 GCA_964634515.1 uncultured Pirellulales bacterium
ACACCATTCCCAGACATTACCGTGCATATCATACAAGCCAAAAGCATTCGCTGAAAAACTGCCTACCGCAATTGTCTTTTGACGATCTATTCCTTTTTTACCACTGCCATATATATAGTCACCATCATAGTTGGCCTGGTCAGTGTTTATTGTTTCTCCTGTATTAAATGGTGTAGTTGTACCCGCTCGACAGGCATATTCCCACTCAGCTTCAGTTGGCAAACGATATCCATTTGCTGTATCATCGATATTATATGCCTTCTTTTTAATTAAACCTAAAAAACCTGATTTTACAGTCACTTTGTAAACTGGTTTTTTGCCTTCTCTTTGACTTAACTTATGACAAAACTCAACAGCATCCCTCCACGAAACCATCTCAACTGGTAAGTTGTCACCCTTAAAATAACTCGGATTACTACCCATAATAGCCTGCCATTGGGTTTGAGTAACCTCAGTCTGTCCCATCCAGAAACCTTTACTTATCTTAACCTGGTGCCGAGGGCTTTCATCGAGGAACCTGGGACTGCCCATCATAAATTCTCCACCGGGTACATAAACGAATTCCATGGTTATATCGCCGCCTAAATCAATTTTTTTCTTTTTCAAGCCGGTAGATGTTTCTATGAACCGGTATTCAGGATCATAACTAAATCCTATTCCAGGGATGTCTATTTCATAGGCCAATCCTTTAAGAGACGCTTCTTTCCTTGCATCTGATGCAGTCTGCTTAAAAATTATTTGTGGAATTTCAATGAATATTTTGCCGTTGCCGGTCAGGCTTGATTTATCAAAATATAATGTGTGTGATCTGCCGATATTTGAATAAGCCTGTGTTATTCCTTCTGGAACAAAAAATGGAATTTTGTAGATTTTGTAATCCCTATATTTTTCCTGAAGTTTTTCTATTGTTCTTTTTTCATCTCCATTTTTTGTAGTATCTACAACTCTTTCTAATTGTGACTTGCCATTTTCAATTAATTCATACTTACCTTCTAATATTGCGTTATAGTTTCTTATTAGTGAAGATAGTTCTGTATCTTCCGGCGAGCATGTCATAACGCTGAGATGAGAACCGTCATTATTCTGAATTGCTTCAATTACCTGGTATTCCGCAGAAAGTTTCCATTCTTTTGGAAATATTATGTAAGCAAGAGTATTTGCTATGTCCTCAGTGAAAATCTGCTGATATAAGGGAATTTTGGCGTTTCTCTCTCGGCTTTGAGGATCTATACCATAGCTAATAACAATTTTGTTTTCCTCAAACGCCAGATCAATTGTGATTTCGAGATGTTTGCCTGGAGTTTCTGTTGTTTGCTGGTAATTGCCGATATCATTTATTCCGCTTTTCTCTTTTTTCAGGAGACCCTTTATTGTGGGAACCTGGGTATTCTTATTTGCATTATTTTCAACTTGTGTGAAATAGGTGAAGGTAGATTTATACGATTTGGAAGTAAACGGATTATACTTTAAGAGCGTTTCAATATAATCTGTTACCTGCCTAGTAGCACTTTTTATAGCATAGTCTTTCGTGGTTTTTCCTTCCATATTAGTAGCTTTAACATCAGCCCCTTTCTCAGCGAGGAATTTCACAATATCCAAGTGTCCTTCTTGAGATGCTATCATTAACGCTGTTGTACCACCTTCTACATCGCCAGTAGTACGAGCATTAACATCGGCCCCATTCTCAACCAGAAATTGCACTATGTCCATATGCCCTCTCTGTGTAGCAACCATTAACACAGGAATAGCTCCTAAAAAACGGTCATTAGTAACAACATTAATATCAGCCCCTTTCTCAATAAGCTGTTTCACCTTGACAAGTTCTCCATTATTAGCAGCTTTTACCAGTTCCTGGTTCAATTTGCTCATATCACCGGCAACCAAAACGCAGACAGATACGGCCATTACTATTGTTATTACAACCATTACGCTTTTAGTTTTCATCATTTTTGTACTATTGCCTCCGGTTAATTATTTTGAAAAATGAAAAATAGGGACAGTCAACCTATCATTTCTTATCCTTATTCTTTTTACTCGCTTCTGTTATCCCGTTTTACACGAACCGGGCTTTATGGATTATAGCTCTTTGAAGTTTAGCAGTAAAGACCTGTTTCAAAATCGTACCTTCGGCCGACAATTTATTTTTGAGTTGAGGATTGAGATTGTTCGCACCTAAGAATAGAATCGTTTTTTCTTATTGTGAGGATCGAGATTGCCGCGTCGGCCTACGGCCTCCTCGCAATGACAGCATTTTTAAATAGATCCGTTCCTATTCGACTGCGCTTTGCTCCGCTCAGGATGACCCTCGACAGGAAAGCAAGTAAGCTCATATCGAGGGTAAACTCTTGTTTAAACTCCTCAGCTTAGGCTGTAGTGGTAGGTCTGGATAGCTTCACCGGACGAATCACTTAAGGGCACAACGGAACCCAGAGCATTGTAGTGATAGTAATAGACGGCGCTGCTGTCTTTGATATAACGCCGTTCTGGGGCGTGAGAGTTTACATCTGAAGCCAAAGCGAGAGGAAATTTCTCGTGTTCTCGTGACAAGAGCAATTTTTATAGATACCTTTAACAATATAGTTTATTATACTCCCGGTATTATTAAAGGAGACTGAATATGGACAAGCTTGGTGCTGCGATAATTGGTTGTGGTTGGGTTGCGGAAGAGTACGTTAAGGCCTTTGGGAAGGATGAGCGTTCCGAGGTACGGACGTTAGTTAGCCGGAATCGGGCAAATGCGGAAAGGTATCGCGACCGCTACGGGTTAAAGTGCGCCATCGAAACCGACGCTTCGGCAATGCTTGAGCAGAAGGA
>CAZWME010000454.1:2914-4998 GCA_964634515.1 uncultured Pirellulales bacterium
ATTCGGCGAGGTCTTTATGGTGGAGGTCGATTATATGCACCGGATATGGGATTTGAAGTGGTACGGCAGTCTTGAAAAGAGCGGCACGGCACTTTTGACGGCGGGCTGCCATGCGGTTGACGCCCTGCGATGGTTTGGACGCAGCCGGGTCGAAGAAGTATCAGCCTATCAGGTAAAGACCGAGAATCCCGCGGAATATCCGGGGACAATTTCAATTAACGTAAAGTTCGAGGATGGAAAGATAGGACGCAGTTACACGACCTTCGATGCAAAGATGCCTTACAGATTCAACATCGGAATCTATGGCACCGAGGGCACACTGAGAAATAATGAAATATTTGCCCCGAAGCTTTTTCCCGGCCAAAACGATTTTATGAAGATTCCCTGTATCCTTCCGGACAGTGGGGATGTTGTCCACCATCCTTTTGAGGGTGAAGTGACACATTTTCTCGACTGCATTATCAACGACAAACAGCCATTACCTGACCTCGATGATGCGTCACTTACTCAGGCCGTGTGCTTCGCGGCTGACAAGTCAGCAGAATCCGGCAGGCCCGTGTCTATCAGCGAATTCAAAACGCTGTTGTGATTTATCTTATCGATGAAGACTTATGAATTTTCTCATCTGCAGAGAATTTTCGGCGGGTTGCTTTTCTGATTTGTTTTATTAGGTCTTTTGATTCTGTCATTTTTCAACTCCTTTCCGGGATCAAAAAACCTCGATTATGGAGCTGAAATCTGCGATTTCAAGTGTTTTTCTTCATGCAGGAAAACACTTGAAGGACTCCCCTAACCAAAGGCGTTAACCTGTGCCAGTTCTGCTTACGGGAGGGACCTTAAGTTACTAATCTTTTCTCAAAAATCAATTCATATTTTTCTTTCCTGGTTTTGGCCGCGATGAAATTCCTCATGGTCGAGCACGGTGAAAATCCGTGAGTATTCAGTCTGTTCCGATCGAATTTCAACGCTGGTGCTCTGTGAACAGACCGAGCAATAGTGACAAGTACATTTCAAATACTAAGAACCTTCAAAAAGAAAAAAAATAAGCTCTCTACTGGTAGTGGCTTAGAAAAATGCGACCAATTGCCCCTTTTTTATTAAAAATGATAAATTTTCCTTGCATATTTTCTTAAAGACGAGAAAATATGGGGCATTGTGAGCCATCTGTATATGTGTTCTATGTAATAGAAATAATGCAGAGGTAAGCCGGCGATGACAATAAAACTTGAACGAGATATTATCACCGGGTTTTCAATTTCGATCTTTCTGTTCTGGGGGGACTTTCTGTCTTAACCGATTCTAACCTTGCAAACTGGCTTAAATAGCTTAGGGACACTGTTACCTGTCACAGGAGAAAGAAGCTAAGAGATGATGGAAGCTAATCTGAAGATTACGTCGCAGTCACAATTAGCCAAAGCAGTCTTGAATGAAAGTGGTCAGAATGTGAACCTGTGTTATCAATGCAGGAAGTGTGCCGCAGGCTGCCCGATATCGTATGCGATGGACTATAAACCCGCCCAGCTTATACATGCAATCCGGCTTGGTTTGGACGATCTTGTTTACAATAGCAAGACTATGTGGTTGTGCGCATCGTGTGAGACTTGCACAACGAGGTGTCCGCAAGAGATCGATATTGCGAAAGTGATGGATGCCGTGAAGATAACAGCAGTGAAGCAGGGCATCAAACCCACTATCCCACAGGTAGCGGCTTTTAACAGGGCAGCGCTTTCCAATATCAAAATGTTCGGGCGGATGTATGAGATGGGGATGATAGTGGGCCTTAAAATGAGGACTTTCGAGTTATTCAAAGATGTCGGACTGGGAATGAAATTGTTCACAAAAGGTAAGCTCAAGGTGATTCCCAGTTTTACCGGTGCATTAAGAACATGGAAGATTTTTAATCGAGTCAAGAGTATCGAAAACAGAAATCGCAAAACATAACGTAAGGCGATTTAATAGTAATACAATAAAAATATGTTTGAGAAATTCGTATTATCTAATTGATATATCCAGGGAGGTCAGCATAAGATGACTGCAAAGTATGCTTATTATCCGGGTTGCTCACTTCACTCGACCGGCTCTGA
>CAZWME010000455.1:0-4993 GCA_964634515.1 uncultured Pirellulales bacterium
CCTTGGCTGCCTGTACGCCGTTTGGGGTATCCTCTATTACAACACAGCTCGATGGCTCAATACTTATGCGTTCGGCAGCAAGTAGAAAAAGTTCCGGATCGGGCTTTTTGTTTTTGACGTGGTCGCCATTAATATAAACCATCTTCTGGTAGGGGACTTTTGTGGCTTCTAGAACAGCGAGGGATTTTTCAAGTGTACCGGATGTTGCAATGGCCACACGAAAATCCTCTCTTGACATAGCCTTTTTCATCAGTTCCAGCACACCATGAAAAGGCTCTAACGGCTCTTCACTTAGAACCTTAAGAAAATATTGCTGACGTAATTGAGTTGCTTTTTTTATTTGTTCTTCGGTCAGTTCTAAACCGTGAGTTCTGGCGCCGGCTTTGACGTAATCCTCAGCCGCCCGACCGAGGCCCGCTTCGAAATCCTTACGTACAACACCTTCAACACCGAAGAAGTCAGCAAAGACTTTGATAGAAACCCTTGCGTTGATAGCCTCGGTGTCGGCAATTACGCCATCAACGTCAAATATTAAACCATACAACTTGTCCATAGCGTGTAGCATATATCATATAGCGTTTAGTTTTTCAATCTTGGATTTAGTTTAGCAGAAATTTCACAGATGATTAAGTAAACGGTGACGATGAAATATATAATTCATACAACTTTTTTGGAATAAAGAAGGCTGGCATTAGCTCAAACTGCCAGCCTCTTTCGTTTCTTTTTTACTGAGCAATCGCTAATAGTTCACAGCCCGGCTGTAAATGCGAACATCAACAATTAAGGCGGAGCAATTGTGGATTTGAAAGCCAGTCGTGCTCAAAGTCCTCTGGCTCGGTTGGTGATTGATTTAGCATTATCAACCGGCCTGCGTGTTTCGGAGATGGCTATACTGAAGATTAAGGACATAGATATAAAACGAGGTGTCCTATCAGTTATCCGGTTAAAACGAAAAAAGGAAGCTAAAGAGATTCTGGCCCTCAGCAAGGAGCTTGTTTGGCATCTTAGGCAATTTATCGAGTAATTTATCGAGTGGAAGAAAATCAGCGAACAGGCAACCACACCGTCATCTCGGAGTGGCCGCGGTTACCCCAGGTGTAGTAGGGTATTAAGGTGACATCAATGAATTGCGGTGCCTTGCCGGAGATATTGCGGTAGAGTGTCCCATCCCATTTGTCGGCTGGTAAACGTAGGGCCTGCCCCTTCAAGACGCTGATCCCTCCCATCAGGTCGGGGACGAACCGAGCTTTGAATTTTGTGGTGGGGGTAAGGGCAATCTCAGTGATATCCACATCATCCGGCAGGTCTAAGGATTCCAGACAGTACACCAGTGGGCCACGTTTGACCGCCACTTGATTACGCGTCTCTTCTACCAGAGGATGTGCCTCCAATAATTGGGTGGTTATGGGCAGCGTGAGTTCAATGCGATCATCCTTTGCCCATGTTCGTTTGACCTCAAAGTACTGTTCGGCCTGGGGGTCACGATTCAGGGACACCCCATTTACCCAAACGTTGGCCTCGCGGCTCCAGCCAGGAATGCGTAGGAACACGGACAGCACCGTAGAGGGGACCTCGGCAAAGGTGAAGCGGATCGTGCCGTCCCAGGGGTAATCGGTCTCCTGGATCAGCTTGAGCCGTGCTCCATCAGGTAAACTCGTGTCGAGTACATTGCTTCCGTAGAGATTCACCCATACGCCACTGTCCGTCAGGTTATAGGCATAACCGGACACCTCGGCAATCGTACGCACGATGTTCGGGGGACAGCAGAAGCAACTGATGTATGACTCGCGGTGATGCGACCAACGCAATTCAAAGGGCAGGTCATCGACCTGGCGCAGCGTGTTGCGGTAAAAGAACCTTTTGCCATCCAGGCTAATCGTGGCCAGCACACCGTTGTAGAGGATCTGTTCGAGCATATCTGCATACCGGGCCTGGGCAGTGATACATAGCATACGCCAGTTCCACAAAGCGAAACCTATCGTGGCACAGGATTCGTTATAAGCCGTGACATTGGGGAGTTGGTAGGCCCGGCCATAGGCTTGGTGCACGAGTTGGATGGCTGAGTGTGCCCTGGATCCGTCCGGGGATGCGCCATCGTACAAGGCGCCGGTGGCACCCGTGATGTAGGTCTTGCGCAGGGCCGCATCTTGCCAGAGTGTTGTCAAGGTTTCGAGAAGGTTAGGGTCTCCGGTCTCGGCAAACACATCCGCCACCCCCGCATAAAGGTAATTCGCACGCACAGCATGTCCGGCGACCTGAGTCTGTTCTCGAAAGGGCAGGCGATCCTGGTTGTGATCTGTACCCTGTGTTACCTGGTCACGAATGTCGATTAGGCCTTGGGCTAGTTCCAGATATCGGGGATCATGGAGCGTGCGGTACATCTCTACTATCCCCATATAGTGAGAGGGGCAGATTGCATTATTGGCCAGGATTTGAGGGGAACGTTTGTACAGACCATAGAGGTAATCCGCGGCCCTCTGGGCAATCCGCAGTAGCGTTGTCTTACCGGTGGCGCGGTGGTGGATACAGGCACAGGTCATCAGATGACCCATGTTGTAGGTCTCAAAGTCAAGCCGATTGCGGAATTCGTCGGCCTGAGAAGCGTCCTGACGCTGGGCAATGACCACGGGTGAGTGAATATATCCGTCCTTACGCTGGGCCTTGCCGATGACTTGGATGATCTCGTCCATCTGCCGGTCGAGTGACTCATCGCGCGTGACACCATAGACAAAAGCCGCAGCCTCCAGCCACTTGTAGAAGTCGCCATCATGCCATTTGGGGCCCCGATGGCGTCCGGCCTTTAGATCCGCAGCGATGAGGAGGTTGTCGTACGCGTGGCTGATCTGAGGATCGCGCAGGAGTTGCCACATATTGGGGATCATGGACTTATGACAGACCTTAAAACGCTCGGCCCAGAAGCCGCGGGTCCACTGTACGTCGTTTACGTTTGTGCACCGCAGTACAACATGCGGACTCTTCCATGTGTTGGTCAGGGCCTTTTCTCCGCTATGGACAATACCACTGGTAAGACACAGGAAGAGAGCCAGGGCATACCTGAATTTAATTTTGTTCATGATCCGACTTTCTGTTATATGCTTCTGCTAACCAATTGAGATACGTTTTCATGGATTAACCTTGTATTTTAGTATTTAATATTAGGGGAAATTGGACTCTTGCATCGATCCATGCGAGTTGCGAAGTCGCCGAGAAATTCCTCACGCCACCGGTTGACTGTCTTGGCACCGATGTGCTCTCCTTCTGCCACATCCTCTGATGGATCGTCTGTCCACCAGTTGGGCAGCTGCGAAGACGGATGCTGTGCGACATCCGGCGGCGGAACAAAGGACGTAATCCCACCTGTCTTCCCATTGAGTGCAGACACATTGCTACGGATCGTGAAATTGTATGTCTTCGCGGCTTTCGGGCAGAAGCGGAACCGCATCGTGCCGTCGCCGGGCGTGTAACCGATGAGCGACTGGTTCTCTACGATGAGCCGGGACTCCGGCTTCTCCGGTCCGCTGTCGACGAACGGGAGCACAAGCTCGATGATACCGAAAACCTCGATACGATCGACCTTGGTGGTGAGCCGGTCAAAACGGGCATAGGGACGCTTCCACGCCCGTACGAATCGCCCGCCCCAGCCCGGCTTCGATGGATCTTCGGGTGTGCCGTGAAGCAGCCAGCCGACCGACGGTGTATCACCCATCTTGACCTGGTCCATCTTGGCGACAAAGAAGTCACCCAGCGCGCCTTTGCCGGCGATGTGTTGTGTCACGAATTTTTTGTTGCCCCATTGTCCTTTTTGATTGCCACCGGTGAACCAGCCGCGATATGTCGCATTGGACTCGATTATCCATAGCTCGGGATGGTGGTCCGCGATGTACTGGTAGGCATTAGGATTCCACTTCTTGTTCGGCCCGCCGATCCAGTACACTCGCAGCTTGGGCAGAATGTCCGGCGCGTCGTGCAACGCTTGCGCCAGATCATCGATACCACCCCAGACCAGAACATACAATGGACGGGAATCATAGCGCCGCGCACATTTTATGAGCCATTGGGACCCTTCGGTCGATTGTCGCACGCCACAGTAGGGAGCCATTTCGGTCTCGCCTTGCTTTGTAATCGCACGCAACGCGTCGGGCGTCGGATACCTGTCGGAATACGTTTTCAGGTTTGCGTAATCTTTTGCGTAACAGTTGATGACTTTCAAAATGTCCTTTTTCCGACCTGGACCGTAGGGCGAAGAGACAAACCCCTCGATGTCGAAGCAATCAGCATAGACGAGGAAATGCACCATTGATTGAAAATCATCTGGATCAGTTCCCCCAATGTCCGTCGATACGAGGACTCGGTAGCGCTGGCCGACAAGAGCGCCGCTATGGGAGACCAACTTTCTGTGTTTGTTCAAATTCGGTGTTTCAGCGAGAGCACATGTCGCTGCCAGACTGCTCAAGGTCAAAATGACAAGTTTGATTGTTTTCCAGGTTTTCATGTTAGTTTTCCCGTTTTGTAGCCTTGCTGAGTCACGTTCCCTCGGTGTGCTTGGCACAAGTCCGTACATGTTCGGACGATGTCGTTTCTTCATCAACATCCGGAACCGCAATTCTAAATTCAAACGGATCTACCTAACTACCCAATGCACTCTAAAATTGATAATATATACGCATGTGTTTTAGAATACAATTTCATTTTGCGTCTATTTTTTTACATTTTACGGACATTTTGCTCAATCGGGATTCTAATCACTGTTTGCACCTTTTGTACTCAAACCTACTGCGTAACACATAACAAAAGCAACTTCATTGCTGTGTTTATTAACTATAAATGGATGTGGCATAGCCTACTGTGTACTTCCTGGATTTCCAATAACTAAAATGATTTAGAATTCTTCGAAAAGCTACCTCTTTCGGAAGCTGGAAAAACACCCTGATTTCCAAGTGACATTATGGTCGAGTAGACGTAATATAGCTCTCTCATTTAGGCATGCTTTGTT
>CAZWME010000456.1:0-4986 GCA_964634515.1 uncultured Pirellulales bacterium
ATTTCTTCGGCATCGGTTAAAACTTGTTTAAGAGCAGTTAGCATCTTCTCCATTGGCATTGCTACAATCGCGACCTTGGCACCATCCATGCCAAACTTTTCATAACATGATGCCCGCAGATTTGTCTGAAGTGCAGGCAGTTGATTTACCCGAGTGATAAGATTAAGAGACAGAGCACACGAACCGAATGAATCGTCGGGCCGACCCTGCAAAGTAAGCGGAATATTCAGGAACACGAGCGATTCGATATTATCACCACTCACCGACTCAAGCGCCAGGCGGATGTATGAGTCCTGAGATTCGACATGAAGAACTGCTTTGGCATTCGCCTGGCTGAACTCGATAGTCAAACGGCCATCCACCAAAAAAACTGAAGTTGCGGGATATTCCATCCCACTACACCGAACCAGTGCACAAGCTGAGGGTGTATCGCGTCTGAGATAATCAACTCCCGATGCGAGGTCAACATATGCAAGGTTTCTTCCTTCAGCAGATACGCAGTATCGCACGTGTGCGTTCTCGATCACGATATGATTCTGTTGTGCATTGCCTGCCGACGAAAAGATTGCGAGCAGGCCAAGAACAAATTGCATTTTTTTCATAATTCCCCTTTCAACACAAGTACGCTTTGCCCCTTGCTGTCTTTGATTTACACACAGTCGCGCCAAATGCGGCAATCCAAATCCGGCGAAGATTGGATTGCCGCTTAAAATACTTCTTACACCCGCCATGGCGTCCGCATGGCCCTCGACAGCAATCGGTTGGCCGTTTCGTCGCCGGTGAATCGTTGCATCCGAGCGTCCCACCTGGCTTTGCGGCCCAAGCGGGCGGAAATCTCCACCAGATTACACGTCGTAGTAGCGTGATGCCCGATTTCCGCTGAGGCCGCCGCGAGACGGCGTGTCTTGATACATTCCAGAAAGTTGCGATGGTGACCCGGACTGGCGTAAAGATGGACCTCGTTGGGGCCGATCACGGACTTCAGCACGTCCATAGGACTGGCACTTAATGTCCCGCCGCCGGTTATGTGAATCCAGCCCTCCGTACCTATGAAGCGAATACCGTCGGGATGCGGATTGTCCTGGCTGCTGTAACTCATCGTCACTCCGTTTTCATAGATGACCTCTGACTGCCAGGCGATCGCATCGTCAACCAGGCCGTCGGCAGGGATGTCAGCCAATGATGTGTTCACCTCGAATGGCTTGACCTCGTCGCCGATACCCCATTGAGCAATGTCCACGAAGTGAACGCCATTGCCGGTAATGAAACCTGCGGTGTAATCGGAGATAAAGTACAAGAATAATACTTCGTTACCACGAGCGACTCGCTGATGGCAGAAAGGAGACTCGGGAGCCGGTCCCAGCCACAGGTCATAATCGAAGCCGTCGGGCACCGGCGCTATGGGGAAGTTCTGTCCTGCCTCTACGCCTTTGTTAATTCCAATTATACCGACCTCTACCCGAATCAGCCGCCCGATCCGGCCGTTGCGAACCAGTTCGCAGGCATGACGGTAGGCTCCATGGGATCGGCGTTGCAGGCCGTTCTGAAGGATTCGGCTATATGTTTTGGCTGTCTCAACTACGCGTTGGCCCTCGGTCACCGTAAGTGTGAGGGGTTTCTCAACATAGACGTCTTTGCCGGCCTGCATAGCTGCTACCGCCTGGGCTGCATGCCAGTGGTCGGGCGTACCGATACAAACAGCGTCAATGTCTTCCCTGGCCAAAAGGTCGCGAAAATCGCGGTAATCAGCACAAATCCTGCTCTGGTATGCCTGATTGATACGATTCTGATAGGCCTTGCGCCGGGTTTCCACTGGATCGCAGACAGCTACAATGCGAGTGTCCTTCTCAGCCAGAAAGGTCTCACGGTGGTGCGTGTTGATATTACCCGTGCCAATAAGACCCAGTGTTATGCGATTGCTCGGAAGGACTGCTCGGTCGCTACCGAACACAGATGATGGGATGATATATGGAAATCCCACAATCCCTGCTACTGAGAGCGCAGTATTTCTGACGAAACTTCGCCGAGTTATTCTATAGTTATCCATCTGTCTATTCCTTGTCGGAAGCCAAAACAGCTTGCTTAATCCACCCGCTCACAAATGATATTTGTGAGGTCCAAGCCAAGAGCCTGAGATTCTTCGTGCTTGCCTACGAGCTTGAACAATAATCTGTTTGGCCCCTCTGCCAGATTAAGTGTGCCGACATATTCGTCCAATGCACATTCTCTTTCAGCGGCATATAGGTCCACTTCCGGTCCAACCGATGCTTCATCCATAAACATCTGTACCTTTCCCTGTGACGTACCCTTAACTGCATCAAGGCTGACTTTGTATTTGCCGGGCGCCGGAAGTTCACAAACAAAGCAGATGAAGTGATGTCCAAACGTATCATTCCCTTTAGCCCGCAGTGAAAGAAATCGAACGTTCTTACCGTCGATTTTCTCCGCTTTCTTTGTAAGCGATCCATCACGGTATGAAAATGCGCTAATCGGAATATTCCACCAGGTTGCGAAGACGATGCGCTTCGGGTCGATTACTTTCCTTTGAGCCGCCGGTGGCAGGTCAAATTCACAGGTTGGCCTGCTCAGGGAATACAGAAACGTCACGGCACAGTAGTCATTTAGAAGGACGTTCCCGGTAGGAGCATGTTCAATTGTCTGTAGCACACTTTTGCGATACGAATAGGTATCACCCAAAAAAAACCGATATACACCGGTTCTGCCCAGATGCTTCCTGTATCCGAGACAGCCGCTCAGTGGAAATGACCTCTTTGAGTCCCATCGACCTGTGACATCATACCAGCCACCGTTATACAAATCTTCCGATCCTGTACCATGGATGACAAGCTCGCCGTCTATTGTCGTTTGGTCGTCACCCTCAAAGAAATAAGTATTGCCGGACTCGAATCCCTGCGATTGCTGGATTAATCCAACTATATGCCCCCGACCTGCGGTTTCGACAAATGTGAAGGGTTTGCCTTTGGTGGTAGGATTCTCGCGTCGCCATATAGCGTAGAACCTGCCTTCGTTCTCCCGCCGGGCAACCGGCACAAACAACACCTCTGTCTCAAGCTCTGTCTCTTTAGCTAATCGCCGATCGGAAAGCAGTTCGATTGTGGCGGACTCGTCGAACGGCATCGGAAAGTAACAATAGTTCACTCCATTGGCTGATCCCACCAGCAGAGACTTTGTTGCCGGCTTACCCCATGCATAACCGAAGAAATCTCCGGCAGGACTGAGGATTGCAGGTTCCTCATTGCCATCCCAGTATGCCCGAAGGATAACTCTGCGCTCCTTATCAACCAAAGCCTCCGGAGGCGAAATGCGAATTCCAACAATTCTTCCCGGACGATCAATATCGAAGATTTTCATAGCTTCTCGGTCCTTCAACCGGACTTTGGAGTTGAATCGCTCAATCCGCCCACCCGCCGGGACACTATACGAACTGATGTCCGTACCATAAGATTCGAAAAGTCTCCTGGCTTTCTCCAGATGATATCCGTATTCATCTGCGGGCTGCTTCGGAGAACTTATTATTGCCGTTCCTTCAGGATATGTTGCATAATTTATCTGGTAGAATTGGAAATTCTCGGCCCTGACGAAAACCTTGCATGACTTCTCATAGGTGAGCGGAACATAACTATAAAATCCTCCGGCTCCGTATCCTACTAACGGCCTGATAAAGGCAGGATGTCTGCCTAAGAAGAGATCACGAAACCTGACTTGTATGCTCGGCTGGCTCTCACCATCAAAGTAGAACTCGAGCATATCGTCTGTTGGCGTTGGAGTCCAGATTCTGTAGATTATTCCCGGTCCCTTCAAGTCGGCCAGAACCAATCCACCCTTTTCCTTACGCACATAGGAATATTGTCCGCCGAAGCCATCGTTATTTCCGCCTGTCCGATCATAGCTGGAGACCGACGCGACTTTGATTGACTCTTTTAATACTCCGAGCCGATCGAGCCGATATAGTCCTTGAATTCCAGGGACCCAATCATTTGCCGCCGATAGCTCAGTTGCACCGACGGACAAAGAAAATAGCATGATAACAAGAAGACGAACTGAACTATATAATACGCTGACTCTCATCTCTTTCTCCTTCCAAATAGACTTCAATATCACCGGACGTGACAAAGCAGCAGCAATTCCGGGATTCTTGATTTCATTATAATGTCGGAGCATATGCTTTTATTGTAATGCTCTGTGATCATTCCTGCAACTTTTTATAGATTCGACTTGTCCCACCTTGTAGTTACCCTGGACACACAATTAGGGGATAACGTTCCCCGAAAGTCGCGCTTCCCATGAGCGGTCCAATGTCATAATTCTTCGATGAATTCGTGATTCCGGAATGTTACCACAGATGTCAATTTATATGATTAATGGAAGTACCAAACCTTAAACTTTTGCATAAAAGCGAATATTTTTTGGTAATATTTCATTTTTTTTCGGATTAAGCTACGGAAGTCTTTATTCAGATTTCCATGCTTATTTAGTAACCGTACGATAAATTACACTTGTGACGCCGGTGACGAAACAAATACGCCCGACAGGATTCGAACCTGTGACCTTCGGTTTAGGAAAAAAAGGCTCTGCGTGTAAAACCTTGCTTCATCCACCTTAAAACGCGATTTTTGAGTGATAAAAGAGGTTACTCAAATCATCGCCGACTCATTATAGACTCATTGCAGACACAAAAACAAGAAAAAAGTACGTATGAGGTACGTATGGGACGTATGAAATAAACTGAAAACCTAAACAAAACAGCGGGTTTACTATTATTTGGTCTGCAGGCCAGATAGTGACGCAAGAACAAAGACGGCAAGTTGGTGCCAACTCACTGACTTGCCGTTTTTTGTTGCCCGCTCAAAAAAGGAAAATTTTGAAGGAGCTTATTATGGCTGATACTACTCGAAGAATGGTTATGGAGTTGCTTTGGCGAGAACGGGCCAAAGGGGAGATGCTGTCCTTCGGTCGCGGGATGGA
>CAZWME010000457.1:0-4980 GCA_964634515.1 uncultured Pirellulales bacterium
GACTGGATTGTCAAACGCGATATTCAAACAGTCTCGGGCGTTGCCAAGGTAATAAGCCAGGGGGGGCACGTACGACAATATCAGATAAAAGTGCTTCCGGACCGTCTTCTGGAATACGATTTGACTCTCGATGACATCATCGAAGCGGTCCAAAAAAACAATTTGAATTTGGGTGCCGGTATTATCGAGAAAGGTTCCGAAGAGCTGATTGTTCGGAGCCTTGGATTAGTAGATGCAATAGAGGACATTGAGAATATCGTGATACGTGCTCATAAGAGCAGCCCGGTTTTCGTAAGAGATGTCGCTACTGTTGAATTCGGCAATGCGTTTCGGCGGGGAGTGGCCTGTATGGACGGCGAAAAGGAGATTGTAGTCGGTGGTGTTTATAAACTCCACGGGGCGAATTCATTCGAGGTAATCGGCCGCCTGAAGAAACGAATAGACCAGATCAACATGACCTTGCCAGAAGGCGTCAAAATAATCCCTTACTACGATCAATCACATCTTGTGAGAAACAGTATAAGCACAGTCAGAAGCGCACTAACAGTCGGCCTTATTCTGGTTTGCCTTGTTTCCTTTCTGTTCTTAGGGAACCTTCGCAATGCCTTGATCGTGGTCTTTTCACTGCCCTTTTCTATGCTGTTTGCATTTGTTCTGATGCACCTCAAGGGGATGCCCGGCGATTTGATATCTTTCGGCGGTATAGCGATTGCATTGGGTATGATAGTTGATGCGACAATCATAATGGTGGAGAGGATTCAATCCACCTTCGGAACCAAGAGCGAGAATAGCACACCAACAGAGATAATATTAGGAGCTGCCAGAGAAGTCGGCCAGCCAATATTTTTTGCCGTTTCCATTATCATTATTGTCTTTATTCCCATTTTTACTCTCAGTGGAGTAGAAGGAAAGATGTTCAGGCCTCTGGCGTTTGCAGTTTCAACGACTATGGTTGGCTCGCTGATTTATGCGCTAATTATTGCCCCGGTATTCTACCGTCTGCTGCACAAAGAAAGAGGTCAAGACAACATTGCCAGGGGTGTTCATCCTGTGGTTCTCAATTGCTATAAGTCGATACTGACGCATTGTCTCGGCCGGCGTTCATTGGTTATTTTGGTCATTATACTTCTGATGACACTGGGAGGGGTTGTGTTCACCGGGTTGGGCAAGGAATTTGTCCCTACTCTTCAGGAAGGGACTGTCCAGGTCCTGGCGTATATGAATCCCAACATATCTCTTAAAGAGATAAGCACTACCACAGAAGATATAGCCAAGGACATCCTGGATTTCCCTGAGATAAAACAAGTTATTGCTGATATCGGTTACGGTGAAGTCGGCCCGCATATTCATCACACTAATTATGCTTGTATGACCGTGAACCTGAAACCCAAGAAGCAGTGGAAAAACGCTAAAACGCAGGAAGAGCTTGTAGCTCAAATTGACAGTCGCATTCGTGATTATCCCGGGGTGGCAGTCAGTTTCTCGCAGCCGATCAAGCACGAAGTTGACGGTTTGGTGGGGGGGGCCGGTACGGCGGTCGTAGCGAAAATTTTTGGCCACGACATGTCCACACTCGAGGCCAAGGCGGCAGAAATCCATGACGTTCTTGCCCATATACCGGGAGCAGCCGATCTTCGAACCGAGCAGGTTGCCGGTCAGACACAACTGCAAATCGATATGAACCGCAGCCGGATAGCACGGCATGGGCTGAGCAACTACCAGATACAACATACGATCCAAAGCGCTATATCCGGTGTAGAAGTCGGCAAGGTTTTCGAGGATGAAAAGATATTCGGAATTACGGCCAGATTTGCCGAAGCTTATCGTAAAAACATCGGGTTGATAAAGAACCTGCTGATTCGCGCGCCAGCCGGATACAACGTCCCACTTGATGAAGTTGCCGATGTCAATACTGTTACAGGTTTGCGGCAAATAAGCCGGGAAGACACACGGCGTTATATTTCTGTGCAATGCAATGTTAGGGGCAGAGACGCCGGAGGTTTTGTTCAGGAAGCTCAAAATGAGGTTGCCCACAGCGTAATGTTTCCTCCCGGTTACAGGCTTGAATGGGGCGGACAGTTCGAATTGCATCAGGCAGCAAACAAGAGGCTGTCTGTGGTTATTCCAATCACCTTGCTATTGGTTCTTGTGATGCTCTACGGCCTGTTCAATTCGTTCAAAAATGTACTTCTGATTATGCTCAATATCCCATTAGCATTAGTTGGCGGTGTGTTTGCCCTTGCCCTTTTCAGAGAAAATGTCAGCATTCCTTCTTCTATCGGATTTATCGCTTTGTTTGGGATAGCCCTGACCGATGGTTTGGTTTTGATATCACGATTCGAACATCTTAAGGCGCAGGGCCTGGGGCTGCGGGAATCTGTGATTGCCGGTTGCTGCTCAAAGTTGAGGCCTGTCCTTATGACCACAATAACGACCGCCCTTGGATTACTGCCGTTGGTGATAACTTCAGGTACAGGCTCAGAAGTTCAAAGACCATTGGCTATTGTCGTAATAGGTGGGCTTGTATCCTCGACCTTATTGACTCTAATCGTTATTCCCACTCTTTACGAATGGGTTGCCACCACCTGATTGTAACGACTTCGTTTTAATAGCTACTGGTCAGTATCACAGACTGGCCCTGAAGTCCGATGGCTCTACAGCGTGGCTATTGTACGCCACAAATGGGCAAGACGCTGGGATTTGGGCGAGCTTGTGGGCTTGCGAATCTTACGCCAAGGTATCTAACTTTACGAGCCATAAGAAGCATTGGAATTGGACAGAGTAATATAGTATCATATGTTTTTGAAACATGAAGTTGCCCTGTCCATGAGGACAAATGGGAAATACGAGTTGATATGTGATCAAAGAAGGACAGTTGCAAAGGAAGAAACAATGAGAAGGTTTATGCAAACATTTTGGACACTGGCATTTGCTATCATTCTGCCGGGTCTTGTGTCTCAGGTTCAGGCAGATGAACAAAAAGTAAAAGTATTTATTCTGGCAGGTCAGTCCAATATGGAAGGTCACGGCCAGATACGCAGTCTGGATATTTTAGGGCGGCATCCAAAATATGGTCATTTGCTGAAAAAGCTCAAGAATCCTGATGGCTCATGGGCGGTCCGCAAGGATGTGACTATTGCATGGACGAGCAAGGACAAAAAGTCCGGTCCTCTTACCGTTGGCTGGGGATACAGGAAAAACGAGATCGGTCCGGAGCTGATGTTCGGGACAATCATGGGGGAAAAATACGACCAGCATGTTCTTCTTATTAAAACGGCATGGGGCGGCAAGGATGTGTATTGTGATTTTCGATCACCCAGTGCTGGTGAGCCGACCAGAGATGAAGCAGTTGTACTGCAGAAGCAACGTTCCGACAACAACAATCGTGAAATCGGATTTTACTACCGTAAGATGGTTTCAGAAATCAAAGACTGCCTGGCCAACATCGATGATGTCGTGCCCGGCTACAGCGGACAGGGTTACGAGATTGCCGGGATGGCCTGGTTTCAGGGCTGGAACGATTTCTGCCAGTGGCATTTACATGTCGATGGTAAGCACATAGGTCCGGGAATTATATCGAAGTACACACACAATCTTTCTGCGATGTTTCGCGACCTGCGTAAAGATCTTGATGCACCGGCGATGCCGATCGTGATTGGCGAGATGGGTGTCGGCGGTCATGAAATGACAGAGAGAGCGGAAAACCCGGATGATCACGAAGCGGTTGCAATGGTGAAATTCCGCAAGGCACAGGAGGCAGTGGCATACGATAAGTCACTCAAGAATGTAATTTTTGTATCGACAGCCGACTTCTGGGACACTCGCCTGCAAGAGCTTCGTGTTATCAGCGATAGATACTGGAATGAGAAACGCAAGAAAGGCATCAAGAATACAGAAGAGAACCATCTACCGACTAAAGAACTTAACGATGAGTATTTGAGCCGAGGGGGCCACTGGTACTGCCATTACAATGGTTCTGCGGCCAACTACTCACTGGTCGGTTTTGCTCTGGCCAGAGCACTTGATGTAGACACAAACCTTGCGATGACACCGCCGATGGGCTGGAACAGTTGGAATGCGTTTGAGAAAGAGATTGACGAGAAAAAGATTATGGCAATTGCCGATGCAATGGTGACCTCGGGCATGCGTGACGCCGGCTACACCTACCTGGTCCTCGACGACGCGTGGATGGCAAGCGAACGGGACAGGGACGGCCGCCTCGTCGCTGATCCCAAAAAATTCCCGAGCGGCATGAAAGCAATCGGCGACTATATCCATAGCAAGGGATTGAAGTATGGCATCTACCAGGATCGCGGGAAGATGACGTGCCAGCAACTGCCGGGAAGCTTCGGTCATGAGCGAATCGATATGGAGACCTTCGCTGAGTGGGGTGTGGACTACATCAAGCTTGACAGTTGCTTCGCCGAGAGCAACGGTAGGATGAGTTCGGAGGACTATGCTATTTATCGTAGTTGCCTCCAGTCAACGGGCCGACCGATTGTGTTGAGTATATCGGATTTCGGAAACGCAGCCTGGGCCTGGGGCGGCAGGGAATCCGCCCAGCTATGGCGTACTTCGAATGACATATATCCGTGGATGGGTTCTGTTTATGCCTGTGCGGAAACTTCAACCGGCGACCGGGCCATTCATCCGGCCTTCAACGGACTCTGGCAGTTTGCCGGAGCCGGTCACTGGAACGATCCAGACATGCTGCATGTAGGCAACCTGAAGCACATCGAAAACGAGCGCAAAGACATTGCCGATAGAGCGCACTTCAGCCTGTGGTGCATTCTCGCCGCCCCCCTGATGGCAGGTAACGATCTCCTCGCGATGAACAAGAATGTGCAGGATGTTTTGACGGCGTCCGAGCTGATTTCTGTGAATCAGGACCGGCGCGGAATACAAGGATATAAGGTCTTCAATGACGGCAGGCGTGAGGTTTATAACAAACCACTGTCGGACGGGACAACCGCCGTTCTG
>CAZWME010000458.1:0-4953 GCA_964634515.1 uncultured Pirellulales bacterium
CAGTTTATGAGTAAATGAGTGTAAGTGTATATGAGAAAAGGAGATAAAAATTTTGTAAATATTTTATTTTTGTTTTTAGGTGTGCGCGTTTTGAGTCGAAAATTCCTTGAATTTTCGAGGTGTATGAGTAAATGAGTAAATGTGTAGATGAGGGGGATTTAGCATTTCTACCCCCCGACCCCCGGCAGAAAAACATGTAAGCACGCCCGAGGGTAAACTCCAAAGCAAGTGAGCTAACATCGAGGGTAAATTCTGGAGTGATAAAATTAGTGTGAACCGCAGGTAGAAATGTAGTTAACTTTAATGGCGGGGCAAACTCCACCTTACCGCCTAAGTAATCGTAAAGTGATCGCCGTGTAATGAAGGCCATCGCAATGTCAACATGATTGTGTCTGGGGCTGTAGCATAGCCACGGTGCTCAACCTTAGGAAGCCAAATGACATAATCACCAACTTTTTTTATTAATACTTTTTTGCGTTGACCACCTCGCTGGAATTCGAATTGAAATGAACCCTGTATCAAGATTGACATAGATTTTGCAGAATGGTTAGCTTCAAAAGGCTTGTTTTTAAGCTTATCATTATCGATTGGTTGATGCTTTTTCCACTTTACTTCGAGAGCATTTGTCTGTCTATATGGGTCATTATCGACAAAAAATCCGACAAACCAGCCATTGTTTTCTTCTGTAAATAGTGTTCCGGCATTTCCTTTTGATACCCCTTCCATGATTTTCTCCTTGTTAATAATGATTATCCAGTTTGTATAAAGTACCAAACACGGACTTCTTTCTTTTTTTAAAAGAGGTTCGTTTCTACTTTTTCCGTTAATAAGTAGAATATGAAAGGTGCTGGATGATGTCAAGCGGGAGTTTTGGATTGTTTTGAGGGGATTCAGGGATTTTTAAATGATTGGTGAAATTGTGGGCGAAAAAAGAAAATTTTTATTTCAACGAAACTATTTTTCGAAAGGAGTATCTAAAATGTATAACAAAAGACTTATTTTCGCGTTAGCTATGGTACTTGTAATCGTAGCTGCAGGAGTAATAGCACAAACTGTTTCAGAGATTACATTGGAAAATCAGGCGATACTGGCCTTGCAGGGACAATGTGGTGAGTGTGAAGGTTCACAATCGTGTTCATGGTGCGACTCGTGGGGGACAGGTTCAGAAAAATGCGAAGGTGGATCATACAGCGAATGTTTTGATACTGAAGAAGAAAAAACATGTGGTGAATGTGCTACCTGGGACGATTGTGGTAGATTTTATGATTGCTCAAGTCCGGGCTGTAATAATTGTCAGGACTCTGGTGCATGTGAAGGATGTGCTTGGGTTGTTGGTGGCGACTCTTGCTAATTTGAGTTTGCGTTAGCATTATCTTATGAACCGTTTTGCAACAAGGAAACTATTCAATTTGAATATGTAGCAAAAGAAGATCCATGAGTAAAGACGGCACCCTACTGTTAGGTAAGTTGCAAACACGTCGGTTTTAGTGGCCGTCTTTACTTTATGGTAGTAAGATGTATAAAGAAAAAAAAGGAGTTAATATTATGGCGACTCGTAACTATTTGACTTCAAAACCGAAACTTGGGGTATTCTTCACATTATCGGTTAAAGTTTGCTTTGTTTTTGTGGCTTCGCAGACAATATTTGCAGGTTCTAAACTTTACGCTGGAGAACCAACTCTGGAAACCATACGCGAGATGGTTGCAAGAAATGAGGATTTGGCCAGCCTGATCAAAATGAATTACGAAGCGACATACAGTAGAACCGGTCAAACACAGGAACCTCAAGAAAGTCAAAGAACATCAGGCAGACAACGTAGCAGTCCACAGTTTTCCCATTATCAAGCCGTATGGGCACAAGATGGGATTAAACAACATTTTAATACTGATTATTATTTCTCTCCGGATGAGTCGGAAGGTTACTCTTCAATAAAGATTATTGACGGTGAAGTAATGAAATGGGGTAAGAAGCCTGACCTGATGCAGGGTATGATCGACTACATAGAAAATTTTAATTGGTCTTACATTAGACCAGCAACCTCCAGTTTTAGGGCATTTGAAGGCAAGCGTTTACTAAGCGAGATTCTTGTACCAGAGTATGCGTCGATTCACGGTGAGACTCAGATGATAAATGGTCGAGAAACCTACATAATTGATGCAAATAAACCGACCGAGCCAGTTTATTTCGGACGGATATGGATCGATTGCGAACGCCATATACCGGTTCGCCTTGAATACTATGATAAGGAAATAGCTTCTAGCCAGGCACGATTAGTACGTCGAATTGAGTTGATTAAGCCCTACCAATTACAAAACGATGGGTGGATTGCTGCTGAAGCAGTACACACCTATTTTTTTCTCAACCGAGAATCCTCAATGCATATATCAGTTGATGTAAATAGCGTTACGATTGAAAAAGAGGATATTCCGGATTCATTGTTCACGCTCGAGTTTCCCGAGGGGGCGAAGATCTATAATGCAATCACAGGTATAACTACCAAAGCCGGAAGGGTTGAGGATCGAGAGCTCGAAGCAATACTCGATGAAGGTATTGATGCGTTGGTCCTTGATGCAGCACCTGCGATAATGCCTTCCTCTGAGGAAACCAAGCAGGAAACGAAAGATTCTAAGCAAGTACCCAACAAACCACCAGTTAACGAGCCGACTCTATTAGAAAATGAAAAAACTACCGGGGCATTAGCGGATGTTAATCCTGATGCGGCAAGAGGTTATTCAATAGTGTGGATTCTCTTGCCAGCCTTTTTGGCTGCTTTTGCCCTGACAATTATAATATTGATGTTTCGTAGTCCATCCAGGAATAAAGTCAGGAGGGATGTAAAATGAAAATTAAAAGTTCTGTTCCCCATTCTGTATTAAGCTATTCGATGCATTCGTATATTCTAATCTTTATGGTTAGTTTCTGTGCGGTTGTTTTATGTGAAACCTCATTACGTGCCGGGACACAGGGTACATCTCATACTAATCTTAGTGATAAGGCCGTCAATTCATGTGGCCCACGGGCACTTAGGGCAGCGATGTCACTACTAGGACATTCGATAGACATTACTCGATGTGCCGAGTTGGCTGGAACTGATCCTAATGGAGTAACCACATTAGCCGGTCTGCAGAATGCAACCCAAGTACTCGAGCAGTCTTGCAAGGGGATGAATTTGAAGCCGAATGAACTTGCCTTCATTAGCCGCCCTGCTATCCTGCATGTTTCCTTGCCAAGTGCCAAAGATCACTTTGTCGTATTTACCTCAAGCAATAAGGGTTTTTTCGAACTTATAGATCCTGCGCATGGTCAACAGAAGAACTTTTACACAGCGGACCAGTTACGCTTAATGTGGAAAGGCGACTGCGTAGTTTTCACAGACAATCCTTTCATAACTTCTCTAAAGGCAGGTACATATCGGGCACGAGGCATAATCTCTGTCATAGTTGGGATAGCTCTTGGAACCTTTGCTGCAATTTTAATGGCCTTAGGCTTATTACGCTACAGTGGTTTTTCTTTTGATACTATTACAGTATCAACCCGCAGGTCGGCTGCTTTTGTTCTCGGGACAATTGTTTTCATCCCAACGGTTATAATGGTTATGGGTATGCGAGTCGCCGGTAACGACTCACCTAAGGCAAAAGGCCCTCAGTTGATCCTTGGAGCGACAGTCCTGAATATAGGTGATTTGGAGTGGGGAAAAAACTTTATGACTTCTATCTGGATTGGCAACGAAGGTTCAGGTACGTTAAAAATCGATAAAAAGAAAGTGATGACTTCATGTGCATGTCTTCGTGCTACTGTTTCGAAGTCAGAACTCAAGGGACGTGATAAAGATCAGTTGAGAATCAGGATGGGACCACAAAAAAAAATGGGTCCTTTCCAGTACTCCGTGTTTGTCCCATCCAATGATCTTCAGCATGGCAAAGTACTTACAATCCAGGGTCAAGTTACGGGTTCTGGAGGCATAGTATATCCGCCACGTCTTTACTTTGGGCGCGTTGACGGTGTCGAGGGAGCCAGCAAAAAACTCCTATACATTCTTCGCCGACAGGACGTTAAGATTTTGAACGTAACAAGCGATTTACCCTTTGTGACATGCACGTTTAATAAGCGAAACGCTTCGACATTCGAAATCAACGTTTCGATGGAAGAACTGCCAAAGGCAGGACCGTTCCATGGCACAATCAACATCGTCACTAATGATCCAGAAACCGAATACGCGGAAATCGCAGTCCCACTGTCCGGTATTTTTACACCTCAAACCGGAAACGAGTTCTCGGTGCGACTGTCCAATTAGCGATAGCTGTTTTGATTCTGACCGACCGCGGGAGCTATAGGCTATTCCACACTGGTTCGTGCATGTGTGATATTGCTGTTCAGTATCGCCGCGTATATTAGTGTGGTTACACTGCAACCTCTTAAACTAAAGCGATAGACAATTCCCCCGAAGGTTTTGTTAGTGAACTGCCCTTTTATGACGGTATAGGACGAATGTGCCGGCGGCTCATATTAAGCTGATGGAGGAATTGGCCCCCGACAGGAAAGCAAGTGAGCACACATTCCCCTGTTGCGAGTCAGGTGAGCAGTTCTTCCCCTGTTGCGCGCCAAGTTAGCAGCACCCGGGGACAAGCTCGGATAAACTAAGGACAAGTTCTGTGCAGGCGGAAAGGCAGAGCGGCTTGAAGGGATGGAACTGCGGGCTTTGCGGGAACTGTTAGATGAGGTGGACCCGAAGCAGGACTGGGGGCCCCTAAGGGGAGTAAAGATGCCGGATCATACATACCGGTGGCTTTGTAAAGAACTTGCGGAGGAGTATAAGAAGTAAGGGGGGCCTTCTTTAATTGATTAATGATTATTGATTCCCGATGTGTTGGGATCTTCGAGATTGATTAATGGAGATATTTGTTTTTAGGTGTGAGCGTTTTTGACTGAAATTGGCCCCGGATCCGTTCGAC
>CAZWME010000459.1:0-4940 GCA_964634515.1 uncultured Pirellulales bacterium
ACAGGGTGATAAATATCCGGTCGTACTTGGACCGCAACGCTGAAGAGAAAAATAGTAAGGAATCTAATGACAAGGGTCTCGGTCCTGAACCTTCTTTGAACGGTTCAGCATCACCGGGAGGACTGATAGGCCCGTTTCGAATCGAGCGGGAGTTGGGCCGCGGGGCTGTGGGGGTGGTTTACCTTGCACACGATACCAAGCTCGACCGTTCGGTTGCCATCAAAAGCCTGCCTGCCGAGGTAATGGGTAATTCCAGGGTTCAAAAGCGATGGCAGCGGGAAGCCCGGGTACTGGCGTCGTTGAATCATCCGAACATTGCCGCTATCTACGAGGAGCTGGAAGAGGTCGAAGGCCTCAGCTATCTTGTTCTCGAATACGTTCCCGGCCAAACATTGGCGGAATTGATAGCGAAAAGTGAGCTCAGACTGGAAGAGGTGTTAGCTATAGCCCTGCAGATAGCAGAAGCCTTGGCGGCGGCGCATGAGCATGGTGTTATCCACCGCGATCTCAAGCCCGGTAATATCAAGATAACCCCGGAAGGTAAAGTTAAGGTTCTTGACTTCGGCTTGGCCAAGTCGGTTGGCGATGAGTTTCAAGGTCGGCAAACCACCGTCACCGAGCCCGGCCGTGTGTTAGGCACACCGGCCTATATGAGTCCCGAGCAGACAAGGGGTAAACAAATCGACAAACGCAGCGATATCTGGTCATTCGCCTGCGTGCTCTTTGAGATGCTGACAGGTGAAGTTCCCTTCGAAGGCGAGTCCGTATCAGATATGCTGGCTAATATTTTGCACAAAGAGCCTGACTGGAAGAAACTCCCCGATAACACACCGGCTAATATCATAGTTTTGATGCGTCGCTGTCTCGAAAAGGATCCGCATCGACGCCTTCATGATATTGCGGACGCCGCAATTGAAATAGATGAGACCTTAAATCTTCCAGCGACCGCCCCTCCGATAACTACTACTTCCTTTCAAATCGTACATCCGACTGGTGGAAAGAAACTGAAGATAGTGGGTACGGTTTGTATCTTTCTTGGGATTATTATGGGTGCTCTGGCAATCTGGAGTTCTCTGCGTACCAGTTCGATCCAAAAACAGCCGGTAAGAAGTTTTGCCATTAGACCCCAAACAACCATTGCTATGGAGGCACGCTGGCACCATGCCCTGGCTTTTTCACCTGATGGACAGCAACTTGCTTATGTTGAACAAGGTAGTGACGGCAGGAGAAAGATATATTTACGAGAGCTGGATAAGTTCGAGGCAAGACCACTGCCGGGCACGGAAGGCGCGATCAGCCCGTTCTTCTCACCCGATGGCCAGTGGTTGGGCTATGTAGATCATTTCCAGAGAAAGCTTAAGAAAGTATCTATTAAAGGCGGTGAACCGATAGTCTTGTGCGAGTGTCTGCAATTTCGTGGCGGAAGCTGGGGTACTGATGATAATATAATTTTCACGCCTGCCGGAGGCTCAGACAATGAGAGCGGCCTGTGGCGAATTTCTGCCTCTGGCCAGAAAAGGGAGAGATTGACCATCAACGACCCTAATCTGGGTGAATACGGGCATTTCTGGCCGCAAATCCTGCCCGGAGGTAAGGCTGTTCTGTTTACGAACATTGGCGGTGGATTTGATGCCCATCAGATAGAGGTTTATTCGCTTGTGACAAACAAACGCCGCTCAATATTTAAAGGCGGATCTTATGCGAAGTATATTCCCACAGGTCACTTAATTTATGGTCGTAATGAGACCTTATATGCGGCACGCTTTGATATCAAGCAACTGAAAATAATTGGTCCGCATATTCCTGTCATTTCGGGCGTTATGACCCCGCAAAGCTGGTCGGCGCAGTTCGCCGTTTCACCGGATGGTTCACTCGCCTATATCCCGGTTAAAACTCGCAGCGCCGAGCTAAGGCCTGTCTGGGTTGACAGACAAGGATTGACCGAACCTTTACAGGGTGCAACTCCGCGCGGGTATGTTAACGCCAGGATTTCACCGGATGGAAAACAGGCGGTACTTACTATTCAGGATGTGGATAACCAGGATATTTGGATATACGACCTGATGCGTCATACACTAAATCCGTTTACATCTGACGGCTCAAGTGCATTACCGTTTTGGGTGCTGGACGGCAAGTTTTTGCTGTTCGGTTCTTATCGAGGAACTGGAAAGCCGCAACTTTTCAGGCAAAACGTGACCGGCGTAGGCGAACCTGAGCTGCTCACAACACTCGAACAACCTGCCGGAGCAATGACATCCTGTTCCCCCGATGGTCGGGAATTTTTATTTGCCAGATTTGACCCGAAGTATCCAGGGCTGGACCAGGACATCTGGGTGGTCCAGCTAAAACAAAACCAGGAGCATTCTAAGCGGCCTTACATTCAGAGGGACATTAATCAGAGAGAAGCAGTGTGGTCACCATCCGGCCAATGGGTGGCCTATAGTTCGGATGAATCCGGCAGATGGGAGGTTTATGTTGAGCCTTATCCCGGCCCCGGGCCCAAAGTCCCGGTTTCGTCCGAAGGTGGTCAGCAGCCTATGTGGTCACGGGACGGTAAGGAGTTATTTTACCGTAACGGTATTAAGATGATGGCCGCTGCCGTTGAGACCGAATCTCAGTTCAGAGTTACCGGGCTTATTGAATTGTTCGAAGGACGCTATCTGTACACTGCAAGTTTACAAAATTATGACATCGCACCTGATGGGCGGTTCCTCATGATTCAGGAAACAAAAGAAGCTGCACCTATCGGAATCAATGTTGTGCTAAACTGGTTTGATGAGTTGAAACGACTCGTACCCATGGAAAAAGACCAATAATGCTTTCATTTGTGCTTGGTTTTAGTTATTATATAATGTAGAAATTGTCAGATGGTCGATGCGAAAAAATCAGCCGTCTGAAATAAATAGATTTAATGAATTGAGAGGAGATTAGCCATGCGCAAGTTTTGTTTTGTTATGATAATTGTATTATTACTCTTTTCTCGAGGAGCGTTTTCAAAAATGACCCCAACTGGAAACCCGAAAGATTTTAAGGTTAAAACGTGTCTGCATTCTGTCAGCTATTCCGGTATTTGGAGGGGACAGGCCAGGCTGAGTGTTGATGAGTTTTTAAATAAAGCCAAGCGTCTTGGATTTGACGGAGTGATGTTGGTTTCTAAGCGGCCTCACGTATCTCTTTTAGATTATGACCCGGCCGCTCGAAAGGCCCTGCGGCAAAAGATAGACAAGCTTGGTCTTGAATTGGTCTGCCTGGCAGGCTATACGGATTTTACGGCGGGAATTGATAAAGCCGGCATTCCTAATGTGGAAATTCAGGCTTGTTATGTAGGAGAACTGGCCAGGTTGGCGCGGGATTTGGGTACCGATATGGTGCGAATATTCACCGGCTACGAACGTCCCGGAATTCCTTTTGACAAACAATATGCTCAGGTGGTTGAAGGATTAAAACTCGCCGGCCGCAAAGCTGCCGAGTATGGCGTTACACTTGCCGTGCAGAATCATCACGATATCGCAATTCACCACGATATGATGTACTGGCTTCTCAGTGAAGTCAATCTGCCCAATGTCAAAGCCGCTTTTGATGCATGGTCTCCCACACTGGAAAATTTAAGTTCTGAGGAAATCAAAGCTGCCATTTGGAAGATGAAGCCATTTATCGTTCATACCACCGCAGCCGACTATGTGCGCCTGCCTCGGTATCATTATGACAGCAATTTAACGAATTACATGCAGCAGGAAACGTTAATCCGAGCAGTCCCGGTAGGAAAAGGCTTTATTGATTACGAAACCTTCTTCAATACACTTAAGGAAATCGGCTATCAGGGATATATCGCGTACGAAATGTGTGAGGTATTGGATGGAGGCGGTGATATCGAAAATCTGGACAAAGCTGCAAAGGAATTCCTTGAGTATATGGAGAGGTTCAAATAAGAACAGAGAAGAAAAATCTCTTTTTCGGATAGTAAGCTTTTTTACGTTCTCCAGGGACGTTGTCTGTTTATCTTACCTGATAATATATCTCTGGCAATGATAACATCTTCTCTGACCTGAAAATCGAACATCCCTGCGCAGATGAAGTCGGCGCCTTTTTCAAAGGCATACTTAAAGCCGTCTCTTGGGTGTATTGCTCCTGCGGCCATGACCTTATAAGCTATCCAGGGTTTGTCCACTTTTTTCATAAAGTCGACGGTTTTTTCCGGCTCTACGCACCACATATTATCGTGTTCGGGCAGGCCAACGGCGGGGCGATGCTCTTTTGGAGTGGCGGACCAGTAATCGTCCTTGTGCAGGGTCTTCATATAAAAATCGACACCCACTCCCGCCTCTTCACAAGCCATGGGCACTTCTACCTTGTGGCCTCCAATGCCTGCGATAGCGCCGTTTCGCTTGATGAATTCGACCGCTTTTGCGAGAAGATCCACCCGGCCTTTCTCGACAAATGTGTCCGCAACACCGCCGTGCACAAAAGCCCCGATAGCTCCGTTATCGATGGCCGCTTTCGCCTCACCTGTCGGATCATCTGAGGTCATTTTCACCTGGGCTATCCACTGCAGTTTACCGCCCCTGTTATTCCAGTATTTGTTCATTATCCTTATGCAGTGCTCATCGAGCCGCAGTATCGCGGTATTGATTCCGCATTCCTCGCATATCTCGAATGTCTCCATCACTTTTTCGTCCGTGAAATATCTCTTTAGCAGGGAAGATACGTATATCAGGTCTCTGCTGTGGGCGAATCCGCTGATAAGATTGCCCCCTGTGAACATTCTGCTGATTTTGACATTACCGATTTTGCCCATCGGCAAACCTTTGATAGAACCTCTCGGTATTTTTGGGGCCGGCTTGTTCGATATCGCGCCTAATAAGGCCTTCTCTTCAAAACTTAAAGCTAATGCGGCTCCTGTAGATACGGCCGCGGATTTCTTCAAAAAATTACGCCGATTG
>CAZWME010000460.1:0-4916 GCA_964634515.1 uncultured Pirellulales bacterium
GGGCTGATAGCCGGATCCAGCCCGGCCATTTTAAGATATTTGTCCATTTTGCGACGAACACTACGAGTACTGAGTCGTCTTCCATGCTTGTTCACGAAAAGAACTTTCGAGTCAAAATTAATATTGTTTTGTGCTCGTTTATTCCTGTACTCCATATAATGCTGAATGACCTGCAAGGCGGATGAGCCGATAGGTGCGATTCTTTCCTTTTTGCCTTTGCCTCTGATATGCACCACCTCGCCCATGAAGTCTATATCATCCATATTTAACGCCACAAGCTCGCTGACTCTTATGCCGGTACTGTAAAGCGTCTCCATGATTGCTCTGTCTCTGGCGCCCAGCCAATTGTCAAGTGATGGAGTATCAAGTAATTTCTTTACTTCTTCATAATCAAGAAAACGCGGCAGCTTTTTGTCCTGTTTCGGAGTCCTGACAGCTACAACAGGATTGGAGGTAAGCTGGTTTCTTTTAACAAGAAACTTATAAAAGCTTCGCAGGGTAGCCAGCTTTCGAGCTATTGTTGCCTTTGAATACTGTTTCTCATTGAGAAAAGCAAGATATGCTCTTACAGCATCTGTTCCTGCGAAAAGGAGTAACTCATCGACTTTCGGTTTGACAGCCACTGCAACGGCTGTAGCCGAACCTCCCTGATGACCGGACGGTGAAATCGATTCGGTCTCCAGATGGCTGGTCTCGGAAGCATTCGACAGAAACTCACCGAATTGTGCCAGGTCGGCGCCGTAACACTTGGCTGTGTGTTCAGAGAAACGCCTTTCATACTTCAAGTAATCTAAGAAATGTTGGATGGTTGTGCTGTCTTCCATAATTTACCTACCTGTTTAATTTATCGAGGGTTTTCATAATATTCTAAAATCACACGATTGTTTTAATTCATATCCTGACAGATGTTACCGAGATTAGTTTGCATGAATCTGGGCATCTGTATTTTCGTCCAAGAGTTCATCCGCCTGACCAATAAGCGACTGTGTCAGTTTGAAACTCAGCACCGCGGCGTCAAACCAATCGAAGTCTGTACGCTTATCCTTTGCCTGCGCAATCAAAGCATCAAGAAGTTCATCTTCGCAACCGTTATCGTAGCGGAATATAGACTTCTCTATTCCCTTGTTCAAAACGAGTTGTCGCTTCATTTTTTTCATATGAACAGCTTTAAGTTCAAGCGAAATCGATTAACTAATACAGTTCATTAATTATTGGTATAAACATTTACGTTTGTTATCGGCCTAAAATGAACTAACTAAAGCACAAAATTTAATTTTCTTAAATAAAAAGTGATAAAATCGATACTCTGGAAAACATTACAACGCTTTTATCGGCCAATAAGACCACCGGCTTTACAAAATGAACGGGAATGTCGGCAGATTGATAATAAATTTATTTTATCAGGCTGGACCTGGCGAGGAGGGATTGACTCTAAATGGCCTTGAAAAAGAGTATTCCGTTTTTGTGCTCGGAGAGAATAACCCCTTGTTGCTGAATGATTCTGATATATTTTATTGCTTCATTACGGCCGATACCCAGGCCTGAGGATATGTCATCCAGTGAGCAAGGCCTGCGTTTCAGTATTGATAATACGTTATCAGCCTTATTGTCAGGAAATTTGACGTGATGGACTGTGGAAAAGTCAGCAATAATTTCACATTGCGGGCCTAATTGTGCGGCTATAGTACGGAGTTTTTCGATATCCAGACGCTTGAGGTTGGGCTCTGCTGTCGGACGCACGGCCGTATTAAGCTGGACTTTGTCGGGGCGAATAAGTTCTATAGCGTCCCTGATTTTAGCAATTTGCTCGGTATCGGTATTTAGACCCTCGACAAAAAACACTTCGAGCCATATCCGGCCGGAAAATTCATCTCTGAACTCACTTAACCCGGAAATCAGGTTTTCAATATTAATATCACGGTGTGGGAGATTTACTTTCTGAAAGGTTTCTGCATCACCGGCATCAAGTGACGGCATTACCACATCGGCCTTTGCGCAATCGATGCGAACATCCTCTTTATAAAAAAGTGTGCCGTTGGTTAATACAGCCACGGGAATGTCGGTATTTTTTTTTATGCCTTCTATAAGCTTGCCGAGTTGTGAATTCAACGTAGGCTCCCCGGAACCTGCGATAGTAATAAAGTCAGTTTTTAAACCTTTGGATAAAGTTTCTTTTAATTCCGCTAAAATTGGCTCAATGGGGCCATAGTTCCTACGTTCTATGGTCAAATCTGTGGATTTGCCGAGCTGGCAGTATATGCAATCGAGCGTACAGACCTTCAGCGGTACGATATCAACCCCGTAACTTAATCCCAATCTTCGAGAAGGTACCGGACCATAGAAATATTTCTTCTCACCAGACATTTTTATCTGCGTATGACATCAAATATATTTTTGCATACTTTCAATAAATCTTCGAGCCAGTCTATTGGCATGATACAGGCGGCATCTGATTTTGACTTTTCCGGTTCTGTATGGACTTCGATAAAAAGCCCGTTCGCCCCTGCTGCTATTGCCGCTTTGGCAAGTATCGGCGCCATTTCCCGTCGCCCTGCACTGGCGTTACCGAGTCCACCCGGCTGCTGTGTGCTATGGGTGGCATCAAAAATGACCGGGTAGCCGAGATTTTTCATTTGTTCAATAGCTGTCATATCGTTGACCAGCCGATTATAGCCGAAGAATGTCCCCCGCTCTGTAAGCGTTATTTTTTCGTTGCCGCAGTGACGAATCTTTTCAACTGCATTTTTCATCTCTTCGGGGCAAAGGAATTGACCTTTCTTTATATTTACCGGTTTACCTGTTTGAGCACAGGCGCAAAGCAAATCAGTCTGCCTGCACAAAAAAGCTGGAATCTGGAGACAATCCACAACCTTACCTGCCACAGCGGCCTGAGAGGGCTCGTGAACATCGGTCATAATTGGCAGGTTGGTCTTCTGACGCACGGATGCAAGAATGTCCAGTCCCTTTTCCATACCGGGACCGCGAAAGCTGTGCAGGCTGGAGCGATTGGCTTTGTCAAAGCTTGCCTTGAAAATTATTCCGACATCGGTCTTTGCACTAATATCGACAAGTCGGGTGGCAATATCCAAACAGCAGGTTTCGCTTTCAATAACACAAGGCCCTGCCATTACGAATAAGGGAGTATCCAAACCAATTTCAACCTTGCCGATTATGAAATTCATTTTATTGTTTCCTTTAGCCCACAAATCGAGTGTGCATCTTTTATTTTATCCTATGGCTCTAATTATTCTTGTTCTTATTCCTGCGGGTTTTGCGTTTTCCGGCACAATACAATTGACCGCCTGAGATATTACCTCGATATGTACCGGCAAAGAAGGCCCGGGATCGCCGTCAATTTCAGTCATTACTGAATCGGTATTGGAGCTTACAATAATGCTCTTTCCCTGACGATAAATAACATCGCCGGCTTTGGCATGTTGTTTCAAAACAGTCATCATTGAATGTTTGGCCAGACGAACCTTTGATGCGCATTTGTAAATGCATACATCCAGTAAACCATCTCCGTAATCGGCATAACGCAATATCTGAATACCTACGGCATATCTCGAAATGTTTCCGACAAAAACCAGGCTGGGTCCATTGAAAATCTCTTCGCCGTCAATTTCTATTTTCATTGGATTGAATTTGTAGTTCCAGAATGTTCGCCATATCGGCCAGAAGTAATCGAAGTGGTCTATATGTCCCTTTCGCTGCTTGCTGACTCGATTGACTACCTGGCCGTCAAATCCAAAGCCGGCTATCGTAGTAAAACATCTGCCATTTGCACTTCCCAGATCCAGAGGCCGAATGTATTCTGCTTCAAATGCACTTATTATTGTTTTTAGTCTTTCATCGAATCCAAATTCATTTGCCAGAAGATTTTCCGTTCCTTGCGGGACTATCAGCAGCGGTTTGTCGCTGCCTTCCAGCCCGTGCGCAACCTCTCTGACTGTACCGTCACCTCCGATGGCAACAACCATCGCACAGTCGGAATCAATTGCCACGTTAGTAGATAATTTACAGGCATTTTCCAAAGAAGTAGTCAGGCTGACTCTTATGTCAAAGCCTTTTTTGAGAAGGTATTGTTTGAATCGGCGCCCGAGTAATTTGTTGCTGGTGGCGCCGGATTTGGGATTTACAATATAAGCAATATAACCGTCTTCCGGTTTCATGATTGTGGCTTTGGACTTTTACAAAAACAACTTTACTTTATTTGCCGGACTGTTGAAGCTGCTCCTTCAATAAGGACGCGTAACTTTTTGGGATATGAGGCAGGTCGGCCAGTCCCAGACTATTTTGAACATTAGATATTTTTTCTTCGTCGGGTCCTTCTATTTCCACAAAATCACCTAACAGCGGCAGCCGGTCTAAAGCGACTTCGCAATTACAAAAAAGCCAAAGGCGACGTTTTTTTTCAACAATCAAAACCTGTTCGTATCCTAATGCCAGGAGTAGTTTATGGATTGAATCAGCATCATTTATTTCAGACTCTATCTCCTGTCTTCTTTTAAGAAGGCTTTTTTCTTTGGCGCCTTTATAAGTCAAAAAACAACTCTCGCTCTTTTCGACAATCTGTTTCCGTAAACGAAGACATTGGTCGGCGTTAGTCAGTGTTGAATTTACATCGTCAAAATAGTAATCGGTCTGCATCTGCTCTGTCAGAAACCTTGCGCCAAGTTCGCCAAGTTTATGTTCTATTTCAGACAGCGAATCGACCTTTAGCTTTGCTTCAATTTCAGTACACATCTAAATAACTATATTTACCAATCGCGATTTAATAACGATAATTTTCTTGGCCTCTTTGCCGGCCATAGCAGCAATCACCTTTTCACAGGTCAGCGCCTTTTGCTTTATTTGCTCTTCATCTTCTTCAGCGCCGACAACGATTCTGTCCTTTATTTTGCCGTTGACTTGCA
>CAZWME010000461.1:0-4904 GCA_964634515.1 uncultured Pirellulales bacterium
CTATCGCCCACATTGTTCCTGTCGAGCTTGTGAGCACTAACAGAACAAAAACGGCCTTCTTCAATTCCCGCCCCATTCGGTTTGTTTGTCTTTTGCACATAATTCTATGCCTCCTTTCTATATTTAAAAGGCACCGATCCCGCCGTTCGTAACGTAAAAAATCATACTCTGCCAAATCCTTACTCTCAATCTCATAACGTGGTGTCATTATTACTTATGCTTTTCCCTTGCTGTTTTCTCTCTTTCGTGCGATAACCTGCCTTAATGAAAGCTGCAAAGTCAAAACCGCATAAACTTAGAAGGAAGATACTGAAAGCGCTGCTTATTCTGGCAGTGGTTATTGTGATCGTTCTTTCTGCTTTGTTATACTGTCCTGTCAGGACTGTGGCATCTCTCGAGAAGGTGGATGATTTTCCGCTCTATACGATGAGATTTTACGGCGAATACTTCTTCGATTACTTTGCCGAACAAGGCACCGAGTGGCCACTTTACCAAAAATTTTATAAGATGGCGAATCCCGATGCCTGCACATCTCTGGCTGCCCTGAACCCTGAGGGTGACTCAGTATTTGGACGCAACTTTGATTGGCAGCACAGGACATCTTTACTGTTGTTCACTGAACCACCCAACGGCTACGCTTCGGTTTCGATGGTAGACCTATACTATCTCGGACTTGAGGGTATGCAGGACATACCATGGTCAAAACGCTTTATACTTCTGGCCTCACCTTATGCGACCATAGACGGCATGAACGAGTGTGGCGTTGCCATCGCTCAAAACGCAGTTCCGAAAAGGAACACCCCTAAAGATCCCAACAAGCCGACACTGCTCAACAGCCAGATAATTCGTCTCGTGCTCGACCATGCAAAGGATGTTGACCAGGCCCTGACTCTGATTCAACAGTATAATGTAGACTTCGCAAACACCTCGGTACATTTTCACATCGCCGACGCATCCGGCAAGTCCGCAATAGTGGAATACGTTGATGGCGGTGTTTCTATCGTACACGACGACAACCTCTGGCAGGTCTCGACGAACTATCTTTTTTCCGAACCACAGCAGCCGGACTGCTGGAGATATAAAAAAGCATTCCAGTCACTTCGTGAAGCACAGGGCAACATATCTCAGGACAAAGCGATGAGCTTACTTAGGGATACGTCACAAGATAGTACTGTCTGGTCTGTCGTATATAATCTACACTCAGGCCAAATCCACCTGGTTATGGGAAAAAATTATGACCGGGTACATACCTTCAATATCAAAATGAAAAGCCCATAAAGAACAACTTAGCAAGAAAGCCCTGTGGAAAACCGCAGGGCTTCTTGATTAAGGAACAATTAAACTTGTCCTTGGCCGCAAGCTCCACCAATCCCGGGCGAAAGGCCTTCATTAATCTTGCTTAGCCGTTGTCTTCTTTTTTCTATTCCTTTTCCTGACAATAAAGCCGGCCGGAATAATGAAAAAGCCCAAACCCAAACCTGTAATGCCGGCCTTGACCTTTAACGGAATCGCTGAAAGGAAATCGCTAAGTGTTAGTTCCGTATAGCCTTCTGGTATTTCAGTATCGAAATGCTCCTCTTTAAGATCGACATTGTGGTCTTTTAAAACAACGATTTCATGCATGTTAAAATTGTTAAAAGCTGTAAACAGACATTTTCCTATCGAAATATTTGTTTCCATCCGCACCGGTACAAGCTCTTCGACACCAACCCACATTCTGCCATTGCTTTGCTGGATGTTGAAAACGGACTCGGGGAATGCTTCTTTGTTGATTTCTGTGTTGTCATATGCGAATCCTTCCACTTCAATCCCATTAATTTCACTGAATCCCAGTTTTTCATAATCAGCCTGAGTAAGAAGCTCAACGATTCCTTTAGGATCTAACATCTCCATTAATTCGACTTGTTTCTTGCCCCACGGGAGCTTCAGATGTTTTTTCCAGACATGCATTAAAATACAGGTCTCTTTCTCAGGCCGATTGAAGATTATGCTATATACTAATGTGTCTTTAATATATCCCTTTTCAGTTAAACCATGTTGTTTAGATATGTACCTGACAATATCGAACTCGAATATAACATTGGGATCGTCCACGGATGAAAATGCTTTATGACCGGAAAAAATCATAGTGTCTATTTGCTCTATTTTTTCCTGCACGTCCGCCATCGCAACACCGCCGTTTTTCGATGTCCCGAAAGGTCCAAACAGAACCAACACTGCTGCAAGTGCGACTGCCGCCGCCGCTGAATATCTTGTAACTTTACTTTCCATGATAAATCCCCAGATCTTATAATATGGTTTAAATTTGAAATTCGGATACGATGCTTTATGTGACTTATTCAGGATATACTTTTCTTTCCATTTCTCTGCATCGAATTTTGCTCTGCCGATATCAGCCGCCCGGGAAATGGTCTCATCAAGCCACTTTTCGTCTTTGTGCTCTTTCATAGCTTCACCTCCACAGAGCCATTGCGAAGCAGCTTTTTGGCTATGAGCTTTTTGGCCCTTCTAAGTCTGCCGTTCACGGCTTCTTGAGAAATTCCAAGTATGTTTGATATCTGTTGATAGCTCATTTTGTCGTAATACCTCAGATAAATCACTTCTTGTATCTTAACTGGCAGCTCCGAAATAATCCTTCTCACTACTTCAGCATTGTTGTCTTCTTTGTCCTCATCGTTCGATACAGAATCACAGTTTTCGATTGAAATAAGCTTGGCCCGTCTTCTTGCTTTTGCCATATCGCTGGCTATATTGCGGCTGATTCTCGCCAACCACCGGCCGAAATAGTTCGCATTTTTCAGCTTTGAAATATCGCTAAAGGCAACGAAAAACGCTTCCTGAGCGGCATCTTCTGCAAGGCCGCGGTCGGCTAACTGAGAGTATGCAATCGCAACCATAGCTGAGTAATATCGCTCACACAACCTGCCGAAGCTATCAGCATCGCCGTTCGAAGCCGCCTGAACCAGGTTTTGTTCTGTATTGTCTTTCACGTCTCTATTATATATGTCTCTATTAGGTGCCATAATCGGGCGCAAAAAATCGAGTCAATTCCGGTTTTCTTTCGGCAAATATAATTATCCTACTGATATTATTTATCTTAATTGCGGGGATTTATCTTAGGAAATAAAAAAGCCCGTCCTGAGCGTAACCTGCACAGGGCTTTGTTGAAGTGGTTATCTCTGAATAATCAATCATTATCACATAACTAACGGATTATGCTACAGACCATATATCCTTTTGGGATTCTCCTGCCATATCGCCTTTTGCTCATTATCTGAAAGCTGCGCAATGAAATCAGCGGCTATGCTTACAACGCTGCCGTATTCTCCAGCCAGCGTACAGACCGGCCAGTCCGATCCTATGGTCAGCCTTTTAGTGCCGAAGGCCTCGAGCACTACCTCCATGTAGGATCTGAAATCCTCTGCGCTCCAGTTGTGCCAGTCGGCCTCCGTTACCATACCTGAAATCTTGCAGGAGACATTCTCAAATGAGGCTAACTTTTTGATATCGTTGTCCCACGGTGACATTTTTTTATCTTTTATATAGGGCTTGGCTATGTGGTCCAGTATGAACACCTGCTCTGGAAATCGCTTTACCAGTTCGATACTTGCTGGCAGTTGGTGGGGAAAAATCAGAATATCATACACAAAACCATATGACTTCAGCTTGCCGATACCCCGCAAAAAATCCTCCCTGAGGATAAACTTCTCATCGGGCTCATCCTGCACTACGTGACGGACGCCAACCATCTTTGTCCTGTCCTTGAACTGCTCCAGTTGTGTCTCCACATTCGGGCTTCTCAGGTCAACCCAGCCGACAACGCCGCGAATAAAGTCATATTCTTCGGCCATGGCTAATAGCGCTTCTGTTTCTTCAATAACCTGGCGCGCCTGCACGGTGATGGTCCCTTCAATGCCGTTATCTTTGAGAAGGGGACCGAGATCCGCAGGAAGCCTGTCTTTGGCTAAAACCTCCATACCCTCTCCTATCCAGGGATATTCCTCCTTGCTGTACTTCCAGAAATGCTGATGGGTATCGATCTTCATCTTCTTCTTAGATACTCTTAATAGTCTCCTTTTCCTTCAGGATGCTTGATGAAGCCCATGGTCAGCAGAAGGTTGGCCCAGTTACGCTGGTCCCCGGTCGCTATAATCAGTGCCGTGTCAGGCTCCCGTGCTTTATCATAAAACTCAAGACGCTGCAGTTTGGTCAATTCATTGTCGGGAAGTAGTTTCTTGAATTCGGAAAAGATGGGCTGGTCGCTTTCATCAGGGGGAACCATGACAAACGCCTCTTCAACGGGTATGATACTGGTCAGCGCCTCAAGTACATCGGTTACCCTAAGCATGCCCGGCATCAGGTTGAGCCATACTTTCTTGGCCGCGGCGGGGCTTCCTGTAATATGCGGATAACCACCATCGGATATCAGTACGCGGGACCCGTGCCCCATTTTCCCTACAGCTTCCAGTATTTCAGGATGAATGCATTTTGATAATAACATGTTGATTTCCTCACAATAGTTTAGATGTTTGTGTTTATGAACATTCTTTGAACCGCTACGCCACCGAAAAAAACTCCTTGAACGCCCGCATCGTCTGCTTGGCCGCAGCGTCAGAATCTGGCCACGGAAGGGCTTCGGCTGAAGCATATCCCTCATAACCAATGGCCATCAGGGCCTGGGCGATTTCCTTCATATCTGTATGTCCCATGCCGACCGGTCGGCGGTTGCTGTCTGCAAAGTGAAGATGACCAACATGCTTGCCATTCTCCCGTATGGCGCCGGCAATAGACTCTTCTTCGATATTCATGTGAAACAAGTCCGCCAGCAACACTACGTTTTCGCTATCAAGCGTCTCCAAAAAGTCGGCGGCTATACCGAGCTGATTGAACATATTCGTTTCATA
>CAZWME010000462.1:0-4890 GCA_964634515.1 uncultured Pirellulales bacterium
AGTTTTAAGGAGACTATACGATGAGGTTGCGACAAATCATAATCACATTATTGATTTCTATGCTGTTGCTTATCTTCGGGTGTTCACAAACGGTCAAAGATAACTCGGCATTGATAGCGGAAAACGGGACTGCAAAAGCTGTTGTCGTTATTGCCGAGGACGCAAGCGAGTCTGAACAGCACGCCGCAACAGAATTAGCCGAGTTTCTGGAGCAGATAACAGGTGCGGAATTTGAAGTAGTCAGCCCCCCCGCCGCCGACAGTCCCCGCCTGCTGGTTGGAATCGAAGCAGCCAAACTGGCAGAGCCTGACTTCTCTACTGAGGGACTCGGCACGGACGGTATAGTAATCCGCAGTGTCGGAAACGACCTTATTTTAGCAGGCGGCCATCCGCGTGGGACATTGTATGCAGTTTACACCTTTCTCGAAGATGAACTCGGCTGCAGGTGGTGGTCATCGAGTGAAAGCACAATACCAAATAAGCCTACACTAAAAGTAGGCAATCTCGATGTCCGTTATGTACCGGTGCTGGAATATCGCGAGCCGTATTGGTTCGACGCGTTCGACAGTGACTGGGCCGTGCGCAACAAGAGCAATGGAAATAGTCCTAAACTGGATGAAAAACGCGGCGGCAATCATACCTACCAGGGTTTCGTGCACACTTTTTATCCGTTAATTCCTCCCAAAACATATTTCAAAGAACATCCCGAATGGTTCAGCGAAATCAAGGGCAAGCGTACACATAACCGAGCTCAACTTTGCCTGACCAATGAAGAAATGCGTAAAGAACTCGTAAAAAATCTCAAAGCAAATCTGCGAAAGAATCCGGCCGCTACTATCGCATCGGTTTCACAGAACGACTGGCACGGCAATTGTCAATGCGCTAAATGCGCCGCTGTCGAAAAAGAGGAAGGCAGCCCGGCGGGACTGATGCTGAGATTCGTCAATTCCGTTGCCGATGATATTAAAGAGGAATTTCCGAATGTTGCCATAAGCACGCTGGCTTATCAATATACACGCAAACCCCCCAAATATGTCAAGCCGCGGGAGAATGTTATCGTGCGTTTGTGCAGTATCGAGTGCTCGTTCAGCAAACCGCTTGCCGACGAACGCAACCAAAAATTCCGCGATGATATTGTCGGCTGGTCGAAGATAAGTAATCGGCTTTACATCTGGGACTACACGACGAATTTCCGTCACCATATAATGCCGCATCCGAACCTGCGGGTCTTAGGGCCGAACGTAAAGTTCTTCGCCGAACATAACGTCAAAGGTATCTTTGAGCAAGGCGCTTATACCACGAACGGAGCAGAGATGGCGGAGTTGCGGGCGTGGGTGCTGGCAAAGCTTTTGTGGGACCCGAGCCGGGATGGACAGGGGCTTATTGACGAATTCATCGACGGTTATTATTACGGCCCCTCCGCCGGGCAGGTCAGGGATTACTTAAATGTCACGCATGATGCCGTTGAGGCGAGTGAGGACTGGCTTGGTTGTTTTGAAAAGAACACGGCCAAATACCTTTCTTTCGATACGCTCAGCAAGGGCTGGACACATCTGAAGGCTGCTGAAACTGCGGTTCAGGACAATCCCGAACTGCGGTTCCGGGTAGAGGCAGCCCAGCTTCCGGTTATGTACACGTTTATGACGCGCTGGGACGAGATGCGAAAAAAGGCTGCCGAAAGCGGCGCCGATTGGCCTATGCCGGATACAATCCAGGGCGCTTTCGAGGAATTTATGAAAATCGCCCGGAAAAAGAACGTCACCCGCCTTAACGAATGGAATGAGGGCTTCGGAGCACTGGAAGAAGCTATCGAACGGGCAAAAAAGTGATCGTCCTGTGAGAAGGATTAAATGAGTCTTTGTTATTATTGTTTGATTATTTTGCCGGATTCTGGTATAATTTTATAGGTTTTTGGTGAAAAGCAGGCGGTTGGAAATCGCTATTTTCTAAGCTTTAAGACTTTGTCTCATTCTCAAAAAGGAGGAGCAGCATGTTTCAGAAAGTTCGCACACTCAGTCAGTCACTGGTGATTTTTCTGGTTTTCATCATCGCCGTAGAATTTGGCGGTGTTGAATGGTACAAGCTACAATTCAACAGTTCAGCCTTCGGTTCAGCTCCGCAGGGCAAGGCTAAAACCGTAGAACGGCAGTATGCACCAGACCGAAAAGCCGATATTCTTCACATCACTATTGACGTTACACCTGATTTCAAGGCAAGGACAGTCGCCGGAGCTACGACTATCAAGTTCAAGCCTATCGCCAAACCACTAACCGAGTTGCGGCTGGATGCGATTGACCTGGACGTTTCCTGCATCACATCAAGTGCGCATATTGAAGGATACAGCGTGACCGATAAGGCCATTATAATCACATTCGATCCACCAATTCAGCCGGGAGTAGAAGAAACCGTAAAGGTTTTGTATGAGGCCGAGCCAAAGCAGGGTCTTTACTTCCGCACGCCTGAAATGGGTTATAAAGAAGAGGACACTCATCTTTTTACACAGGGCGAATCGCACGAGGCCCCATACTGGTATCCCAATTATGACTATCCCAATGAGAGCTCCACCTCAGAAGTTATCTGCCGGGTTCCGGCGGATATGACGGTCATTTCGAACGGCAGGCTTGTCTCCGAGGAGATAGATTCCGAGACCGGGCTGAAAGCTGTGCGCTGGCTTCAGGACAAGCCTCATGTCAACTACCTGGTAGCATTGGTGGCGGGAAAATTAAAGAAAATAGAATCAAGCTACAAGGATATTCCTCTGGCTTTCTATACACCCGCATCTCAGATTGAGCTGGCGGAAAACTCGTTCAAAGGCACGGCGGACATAATGGAGTTCTACGAGAAAGAAATCGGTGTGCCCTATCCGTGGGACAAGTATTATCAGGCTGTCGTTCAGGATTTTGTTGCTGGCGGGATGGAAAACACCACACTTACCATTCTCACCGATGGCACACTTTTCACCAAAGCGACAGAGAACATCCATTCGAGCCAGAGTCTTGTTGCTCATGAGCTGGTTCACCAATGGTTTGGCGACTACGTTACTTGCAAGGACTGGAGTCACCTCTGGCTCAATGAAGGTTTTGCAACATACTACGAAGATTTATATGACGGTTATAAAAATGGTCGTGACTCTATGCTGTATGGGCTTTACAGGTCTGCCGGCGGCGTTTTATCCAATCGCCCAATCCATAAACCAATTGTTTACAGGTCATACATCAATGCCGGCGAACAATTTGATTACCGTACCTATCCGAAAGCCGCCTGGGTGCTTCACGTCCTGCGCACGGAACTGGGCGAGGAGCTGTTCCGTAAGTGTGTGAAAACATATCTCGAACGTCATGCTTTTAGCAGTGTGGTCACGGAGGATTTCAGGTCGGTGATAGAAGAGCTAACAGGCAGGTCATTCGACAGGTTTTTTGACCAGTGGATTTATCATGGACGGCATCCCGACTTGAAAGTCAGCTACAACTGGTCGCAAAAAGACAAGCTTGCGAAAGTTTCCGTTGAACAAACACATGAAGTAAATGACAACGTGATGCTTTTCCACTTTCGCACAAAAGCTCGTTTTGTGATTGATGATGAGAACATCGACCGTGAGATAGTTATCAACAGTAAACAGCATGACTTTTACTTTTCTCTGCCCAAAGAGCCGAATATTGTCCGATTCGATCCTGATTATGGTCTGCTGGCCACGGTCAAGTTCGAGAAGCCAACGGCTATGCTGTACGAACAGTTAGAAAATGAGGATGATGTAATTGGGCGTTTACGGGCAATTGATGCACTCAAAAAAAAGAAAGACAAAAAGACTGTCGCAAAGTTAAAGGATGTTCTTCAAAACGACGGGTTTTACGGGGTCCGCAGCAGGGCATCTTCGGTATTGCGGGAGATTCATACAAACGAGGCGTTCGAGGCCCTTAGTGACTCGCTAAAACAGGAGGATGCACGCGTTCGCCGGCAGGTTGTCAGAGATGTCAGCAGCTTTTACAGATCAGAAACTTTTGAGCTGATAAAAAGAACTTTAAGAACGGAAAAGAATCCTGCGATCTTAGAAGCAGCGGTTCGCAACCTCGGCCTCTACCATCACAAAAGCACGCGACGCCTGCTTCTGAAGTACCTGAAATCAAGGTCTTATCGCAACGAACTGGCAAGTGCCGCCATAGAGGCTATTCGCATGCTGGATGAGCCTTTATTCATAGTATCTCTTCAGAGAACCTTAAGTGAGCGAGAGTCGGAGTTCCGGTCAGGGGACTTCACCCGTGGCCTCGATACGCTGGCGCGGATCGCCCGCAACGAAGACGACAAGACGAAGGTACGCAATTTCCTGGTTGACTACGTTAACCATCCACAGGTCAGGATTCAGGCCGGGGCGATTCGGGCGCTGGGAACACTTGGCGACCCCAAAGCCATTGCGATCGTTGACACATTTTCCGGAGACGATCCTCATGACCGTGTCCAGCGGTCTGCGAAAAATGCCCTTAGAACACTGCGCGAGAAAAAAGAGCTTGTTCCCGAAGAAATCGTACAATTGCGAGAAACGGTTGAGCAGTTCAGGAAAGAAACCGAAAAAATCAAGAACGATCTGGACGACATAAAAAAACGGCTGGATGCAAAATCGAAGTAAATTGGGTTTGTTTTGGGTTTGAATTGGGTTAAATTGGGTTTGAATTGGGTTAAATTGGCTTTGAATTGGCTTTAATTGGGTTTGAATTGGCTTTGTTTTTTCACTCCGCAAAGCGGACAAAATCTCGTAATTGCCTGTCATAGCTATAGTTATGTTCATTTTGCTATTTCCAAAATTGGCTTTGTTTTGCATAAAAAGGTGTATTGGGAATATGGTATAATTGAAAGAGTGCCTAAAGTGACTAAAGTGCCTAAAGTGAGCTAAATCCG
>CAZWME010000463.1:0-4888 GCA_964634515.1 uncultured Pirellulales bacterium
TTTTCGCAATAGACGTGCTTACCTCTCTTGATAGCAGCAATTGACGCCACCGCGTGAACGTGGTCCGGCGTAGCGACTACTACGGCGTCGATATTCTTGTCCTCTTTGTCTAACATTATGCGAAAGTCTTTGTATTTTTTCGCATTGGGATAACGCCTGAATGTCCCGGACGCCCGGCCCCAGTCCACATCGCACAGAGCTACAATATTTTGGCTGCTTACCGCGTTAATATCACCGCCACCCTGGCCTCCTACACCAATACCGGCTATATTCAGCTTCTCGCTCGGAGCAATATGACGCCGTCCCCCCAGAACCGACCGAGGGACAATTGTGAACGCCGTTACTGCCGCGGCAGCACCCATAAAATCACGTCGCGATATTTTTTTGTTTTGTCTTTCGTCTGACTTTTTGCGGTTTTTCATAAGAATATTCCTCTTGCTATTTGAAAATTGATTCTTACCCATCGCTCACAAAATCGGCGAGTACATTATCACCCATTCAAATTAAGTTATAAGGTCCATCCATCACGATATTCGTTATGGATGTACTTGTTGGCTTCAGGCAAATTTGTAATCTTCATATTCGGGCCGTCATAATAAAGTTTAAGACCCTTCTCGTATAACTTCTGCCCCATGCGCAGGGCAATATTACCCAATAAAATCACCTCGGTCATTGGCCCCGATACATCGAAATTTGACCCGGCCGGCGGGCCGCCCTTGCACGCATCGAGCCACTCTTTATGATGACCCGGCGAACGAGCCAGAATCCTCGGAGGCTTGCCGTACTCCTGATTCCTCGATTCCGGCAATAATCTGTGACCCAGCATCTTGCCCTTATCGCCAACAAAAAGATTGTCATCGGCATTGCCGAAACGCAGACCTTCTTTAAGCTCTTTAGGCCGCTTTGGCATCAGTCCACCATCATACCAGGTCAGCTCCAGCTCAGGAAAATCGTACCTCGAAGGGAATTCATAACGAACGATGGATGCCAGCGGTGCAGTTTCGGAATTAACTCCGCTGGAGCAGGCATCAACGCATGTCGGATAACCCGGTTTCAACGCCCTGAAAATCGGAGCAAACTGATGACAGCCAATATCACCTAAAACTCCCGTTCCAAAGTCCCACCAGCCGCGCCAGCTAAAAGGCAGATAGCAGGGATGATAAGGCCGCTGCGGTGAAGGGCCAAGCCATAAATCCCAATCGAGCCACTTTGGTACTGGCGGGGTTTCCTTGGGCCTGTCGATACCGCGAGGTGAGATTGGTCTATTGCTCCAGGAATGGACCTCGCGAACAGGACCGATTGCATCATTCCAGATAAATTCGCATACCAGACGATTTGACTCAGAGGCCTGACCCTGGTTACCCAATTGGGTGGCAACCCCGGCCTCCCGGGCCGCCTCGGTTACTTTGCGAATTTCATATATTGAATGGGCCAAAGGTTTTTCGCAATACACATGCTTACCCATTTTGATTGCCTTCATAGTTATCACAGCATGTGTATGGTCGGGTGTGGCTATCACTACCGCATCGATGCTCTTGTCCTCTTTATCCAGCATCCTGCGGAAATCACGATATTTTTTAGCTTTCGGGTAAGCCTTGAACACGCGTGCCGCATATCTCTGGTCCACATCGCACAATGCAACGATATTTTCACTGCTGACCTCATGCAGATCGCCTGCACCCCGCCCGCCTATTCCGATACCTGCGATATTGAGCTTCTCGCTCGGTGGAATATGACCAGCTCCTCCAAGCACATATCGAGGCACTATGGTAAATGCCGCCGCTGCTGTCGCCGCTCTCACAAAATCGCGCCGGGATAATCCGGCGTCTTCAGTACTTGCCCGATGATGTTTTTTGACAACACCTCCCCCTTGCCGCTTGACAGTTCTACTCTGGCCTCCCATAAGGACGCTCCTCTTAAATTGTGCGTTCGTTACTGGTAAAAATAATGAATGGCTTATTGGTAATAACCAATAAACCATTCAACTGTTTAATTTAAACTACTACACCGACCATCCCACACGGTAAAACTTGGTAATGTAATTGTCCGCCTCAGGTGCGTTCGGACAGCGCATTGTCTTGGTGTCCCACTCGACTCTCCTGCCCAAACGGACCGCAAGATTACCAACCAGCAAAGCTTCGGTGAAAGGCCCGGAGTACCAAAAACCAGTCTTGGCATCCAGAGGCTGATTCGCCCTGCATGCATCGGCCCACTCCTTGTGGTGCCCCGGCGAACGTTTCAGCGTCTTGGCCGGCTTTTTATACGAGCGGCTAAGCTTCTCCGGCAGTAATGCCGGTGATCCCGCATGGCTGCCGCAGACAATCTTGCCCTTGCTGCCGACAAACATAATCCCATTGCTCTTGAGTTCTCTGCCCTTCAGTTCAGGGGGATTCGGCGGTTTTTTCCCACCGTCATACCACTTCATCTTTACCGCCGGTCGATTACCTTTGGTCGGGAAGTAATATGTAATGATAGACCACACGGGAAAGGTCTCGTCATTGACCGGGCTTGTCTCGGCCTCGGCAGCTATCGGCGCGCCAAGATCCAGACAGAAAAAGGCCGGGTCCGCATTATGCACCGCCATATCACCAAGTGCGCCACAGCCAAAATCCCACCAGCCGCGCCAGTTACGCGGGCAATATGAAACAAGATCACCTTTACTATTGTTAAACTTCGCATAAGGACGCCAGCGGGCAGATCCAAGCCACATGTCCCAGTCCAATGTTTCAGGCACCGGCGAAGAACCTTTCGGTCTGCCAATACCCTGAGGCCACCATGCCCTCTCAGGCACACCGGCCCGGTCGGTCCAGACATGCACTTCCCGAATAGTACCGATTGCACCGTCATGGATAAACTCATAGGTGAGCCGTAAGCCCTCACCGGCGTGTCCCTGGTTGCCCATCTGCGTAACAACTCCGGTCTCGCAGGCAACTTCAGTCATCCGACGGGCCTCGTAAATTGTGTGGGCCATCGGCTTTTCACAATAAACATGCTTGCCCATCTTCATCGCCATTATCGCGGCAGGCGCATGTATGTGGTCCGGCGCACCAATTACAACGGCATCGATGTTCTTTGCCTCTTTATCTAACATCCTGCGAAAGTCTTTATATTTCCTAGCGTTCGGGTATCTATTAAAAGTTCCCGACGCTCTTTCCCAATCCACATCACAGAGGGCGACAAAATTCTCGCTCTCCAAAGCCCGTAGATCGCTGGCGCCCCGGCCGCCGACACCAATGCCGGCTATATTGAGTTGCTCATTGGCCGAAAGCTGGCCTCGACCGCCAAGTACATGGCGCGGCACAATCGTAATGGCCGCAACCGCCGCAGCAGTGCTCATAAAATCACGCCGTGAAATTACCGGCTTGCGGCTGCCCTTTTCTCTCTTCATTTTCAACTCACCTTTCCACAACTCACCAATATCTATTCCATGCAATAAAACCAACTGCCGGTCTGATTACATCTCCAAAGACCAGCCCTCGCGGTAGTGCATGTTAACGAAATCGTTGGCCTTCTCGTCATTGGTGACACGCATGTTCTCGCCGTCCCATAGCAGCTTCTTGCCAACGTTTTCCGGACGAATCGCCAGATTACCCATCGTGACCATCTCAGTGAACGGTCCGGAGTAATCGAAGTTAGATGTTGCCTGACCGCCGGTTTTGCAAGCCTCAATCCAGTTGCCCTCATGGCCGGTCTTAATCCGCTTGAGTGTTTGAGGAGGTTTATTCTTAACAAATTCCCGCATCCGTGAATAAGGGAGCAGTTGCGGGCTGCCGCCATACTCACCGCAGCGTAACACACCCTTGCTGCCCATAAACAGCACATTGCTCGATTCCTGATTCAGTGGGCGGCGGATATCCAGTTCCTTCGGGCGTTCGGGCTTGAGCCCACCGTCATACCAATGCACCTTTACGGCCGGAAATCCTAATCCACGAGACGGAAATTCATAATGTACGACCGAAGCCAGCGGGTACGTCTCTTTGTTGACAGGAGTACAACTGGCTTCCACGCTCGTGGGATATTTCAGCTTTAGAGCACTGAAAACCGGATCAAGCACATGGCAGGCCATATCTGCCAGGGCACCGCCGCCAAAGTCCCACCAGCCGCGCCAACTGAACGGCAAATAGCACTTATTATACGGACGCATTGGAGATGGACCAATCCAGAGGTCCCAGTCGAGTGTGCTGGGAATGTCATGCACTTCTTTGGGCCTGTCTAAGCCCTGTGGCCAGACGGGTCGGTTGGTCCAGGCGTGGACTTCCTTAACTTCGCCTATCACACCAGCCCATATCCATTCGCAAATGTCACGAACGCCATCACCCGAGTGGCCCTGGTTGCCCATCTGGCTAACCACCTTGTACTTCCTGGCAGCTTCGGTCAAAGCACGGGCTTCCGAGACCAGGCGAGTCAGAGGTTTCTGGATATAAACATGTTTGCCTCGCCGTATAGCTACCATACCCGCTACTGTGTGAAAGTGGTCGGGAGTTGCAACAATCACCGCCTCGATGCTCTTCTCATTATCCAGCATCTTGCGGAAATCTTTGTATCTCTTGGCCTTGGGGTATCTCTTGAAAGTATCTTTCGCCCGATCCCAGTCCACATCACACAGTGCAACAATGTTCGCACCGGCACCCGCACACGCTCTCGTGTTGCCACCACCCATTCCACCTGAGCCGATAGCGGCAACATTCAACTTTTCACTCGGTGGCTGGGCTATCACATGGCTGGGTATTATCGTAAAGGCCATCGCTGCCGCTGCGCCGCCCATAAAATCACGCCGAGATACTTTGCTGCTCTGATGTTTGGTAATTTTTTTCTGGTCTTTCATTTCAGTATTCCTTAATAAATAAACAACTTCATAAATTGTCGAAAAAAGTTAATTATATTTTCA
>CAZWME010000464.1:0-4882 GCA_964634515.1 uncultured Pirellulales bacterium
GCGGGAGGCCTGCTCCCATCTCTGACATAGCTTGCTGCGGCACACTGACATCTTGACACCATTTTGACACCACATATGTCAATATTAAGTATCCGAAGGTCTTTAATTTTGACCATATTGATCAAGGCGACAGAGGAGCAGCAGATGATTGAGAAGGAGTCTTCTTCTGAAAAGCAGAAGACTCCTTCTTAGTCTCCTAATATGGCGCCAATGCAAGTTACCCGCTCAACTGTCGCAGGCGGTTCCTCTCGGTTGCACACCATAAGGCAGAAGTTAGCAGGGACCGATGGATTCAGAATCCGTCGGTCCTTTAGTCGATATCGTTCACTCTATATCGAAATTGCCAGGATTCGCGGAAAACAGCCTAATTAATAGCAGAAGGCTCTATGTTTCGCGATTCACTTAGACCTTCATCTCCAGCGGTCCCCAACGCTTGCGGGGCTCGCGCCAGGCCAAGTCGTTGATCTTCGGGTCACTGGTAATCTTCCCTGTTTTGTTCAGCACAAGCTTCTTTCCCGCACGGGCGCAGAGATTACCGAGTTGGATGTTTGCGGCCATGGGACCAGAGTAACTGAAGTTGGACTGACTGAACTCCCGAGGCTTCTCGCCCCTACAGGCCATCAAGAATTCCTTGTGATGTCCGGGAGAGCGTTCGAGCAGTTGCTTGGCTTTGCCGAACTCCCTGCGCCTTGCTTCCGGGATCAATAGCGGGGTGTTCCAGTAATCGCCAGTCACCAGCATTTTTCCCTTGGTGCCGATGATTAGATTTCCGGTTCTGGGAAGCTTGCGTCCGTCCACCGCGAGTTCCTCAGGATTGTCCGGCATGAAAGGCGTTCCGTCCTCTTTCTTGCCCTCGTACCAGAAGGTAGTGAACCCGGGTTGGTCACCTTTTGCACGGTAGGTGCTCTTGACTACCATCCCGGCCGGCCACTGATCCTTGACTGGTCCGGTCATGATGATCGGCTCGGCTGTAGCAGCGTAGCCCGGTTTCATAATCGCGTAGATTCCGTCGGTGGTATGACAGGCCATATCGCCCAGAGCTCCGGAGCCGAAATCGACCACACCCCGCCAGTTGAAAGGATGATAGGGACCGCGATTATTCCTGCGACCTCTCCTGCCGCCGCCCTCGCCACTTTCCCTGGGGCCGGCATAGGGCCGCATTGCAGCCGAGCCGATCCATGCGTCCCAATCGAGGGTGTCGGGAACCGGACTGGTGTAAGTCGGACGGTCGCCGCCCTGAGGCCAGATTGGTCGATCCGTCCAGGTGTGAAACTCTAAGATGTCGCCGACCGCGCCGGCCTTGACGAATTCGTATGCTTTCCGCCATCCATCGTCACCATGGCCCTGGTTGCCCATCTGGGTCACAACCTTGGTATTCCTGGCGTAGGCTGCTGCCAGCAACTGCGCCTCGCGAACCGACCAGGTAAGCGGCTTCTCGGTGTAGCAGTGAATACCCATGGAAACGGCGGTCATCGACGGAGCAAAATGGTTGTGATCCGGAGTCGCCACGAAGACCACGTCAAGTTCCTTGCCGTGATTTTCGAAGACTTTCCGCCAATCCGTATAACCGGCTGCTTGCTCCCAGCCTTTCTTGCCGTGGACGCCGTTCCACCGGGTTTTATCGACCTCGGCGAAGGCAACGCACTGTAGGCCGGCCTCATGGGATACGCCCGTATGGGCCCCGGCCCGTCCGCCCGCAGCGATAAATCCAACCTGGAGTTTTTCGTTGAGTCCCTGTGCCCGGATGAGGCTTGGGAAACCAATAGAGAATGTTGCGCCAACGGCAGCGGTACGTTTCACAAACTGACGACGTGTAATGTTTGACATAATTTTTGCTCCTTAACTTTCAGTGAATGTTAAATCGACCCTTCTTCTAAACGTATCTGACGGGTTGTCGGCCCGAAAACAGCCTTGTGCAGCGTTGACGAATGATTCAAACACCCTACTCATAAGTGCCAAACCAATCAACGCCTCCCGTTTTTTAACTCTTCGGGCACATTTATTCATGCAGTGCTCAAAGGACAACATCTGACCAGTTGCCAATTCGGCTACTTATTTTATCCTTTTTATCTAAGGCGTGCAAGCTCTTTTTTCTAGAACAATAAGCACTTTATCGTTCCTTTTTAACAGCTTCAACCTCCTGTTTCACATCGTCCAGCAGTTTCCACCAATCCATGTAATGCGTGCGGGAAAAGAGTTGAGGGCGATATTGTTTGGTTGCCACAGATGCATAGGTCTCCCATTCCTTAACCGCATTAGTCAAGTGGTCAACCGCACGCTGGTGATTTGTTGTACGTTTGGAATCGGCCCGGAATACGGCCAACTCAGCAGCACCGCGAATCTTGTCTGCATAGTAACGTCCTAAATACGCCATAGCTTCGGTATCTGTCAATGTAGCCATTAGCTCTTTATGCTTTCCAGCTTTTCTACTTAGTCTTTTTATGCCTTGCAGTGCCCTTTGGGCCATTTCATCCAGATTGTCAGCAATTTCCATGGGTGTGATGCCGTCAAATGCTTTATCCTTAATAATGCTGGCTGCATACTCCTGTACGGAAAGGATGCCTGAGCCCTTGAGTGGAGGATGCTTGAAGAACTGATCCACCGGCAGGAATCCCTGATCAAAATTACACGCTTCCGGAGAAAACTGAAAATCATTAACCCTGAAAAAGAAAAAGAGGAAGGAGATAAAGATGAAGCGCCCGATATCGTCATATACTTCGAGAGGATTCACGAACGGGTACGACGTGTTGAGATCGCAGGCTCAACCGAACGTGGTCTATTCTGGTCGCATGACTCGAAGAAACTCGCATTTACGGCAAAGATTGATGGTAAGGAGGGCACTTATACTATTGAAATACCAGAGGAACTAAAACCAAAACTTCTGATTGAGAAAACAGGTTGGAGATACCGTTGGTTAAAAGAGGGCAATCAAGTTGTCTGGCTGTCTGGTGGTAAGACGGCGAGCTTCTCGACGGCCGGTAAAGAGACTGTGTTTTCATTCAGTGCCAAACTGGAAGTAGAACGCGAGGCGCGTTTTCGGGCAGCTTTCGACTTGGCGTGGTAATTGATGCGCGACCGCTACTACGATGAGAACCTTGGCAACCGTAACTGGAATGCAATTCGCCGAAAATATGTCGAGATGGCGGCAAAAGCGGTTGACACGGACAGCTTAAGCGTCGTTGTGAACCTGATGCTTGGAGAATTAAATGGTTCGCATCTTGGCTTTTATCCCAGAAGGAGAACGCAGCAGCCGACGCAGCAGAAATGGAATATTACAACGGTACATCTGGGTGTGCGATTTGAGCCGGATTACAAAGGCCCTGGTTTGAAAGTGAAGGACGTTTTGCCGAATAGTCCTGCAGACCTGGAAAAGAGCCGGATCAATCCCGGTGAGATTATTCGGAGCATTGATAACGTAGATGTGGATCCAGCTATGGACCTTACAGAAGTGCTGAATGGTCTTCTTGATCGTGACATTCACCTCAGCGTACAGAATGTCGAGGATGAAAGACGCGATGTTGTATTGCGTCCAATTTCATACGGTGTTGTACGAAATCTGCTTTATGAGAAGTGGATTCGTGATAATCGCAGGAAGGTTAAAGAAGCATCAGATGGAGTATTGAGATACGTCCACATCCAGGGTATGAACTGGCCGAGCTTTCAAAAGCTTGAGAGGGAATTATATGCCGAAGGAGTTGGAAAAGAAGGTTTGGTTATTGACGTTCGAAATAATGGTGGCGGTTTTACAACTGATCATCTGCTGACAATGTTATGTCAGCCTACCCATGCGATAACAGTGCCTCGTGGCGGTGGCCCGGGCTATCCGGAGGACCGGCGGGTCTATGCAACCAGGAACAAGCCGATTATTGTCCTCTGCAATCAGAATAGCTTCAGCAACGCTGAGATTTTCAGCCATGCTATCAAAAAACTCAAACGTGGTAAGCTTGTAGGCGTACCGACTGCCGGTGGCGTTATCTCGACTGGTGGCACACAGGTGATGGATGTTGGTTTTTTGCGTCTACCGTTCCGGGGATGGTTTGTACTGCCGACCGGTGAGGATATGGAGCTAAACGGTGCAGTGCCGGATTATATCGTTTGGAATAAGCCGGGTGAAATGCCGAGTGGTAGGGATGTTCAACTCGACAAAGCGGTTCAGGTTCTATTAGAAGATGTGAAAGCGTGGAAAGCACGCCCAATGTCGCGTCTTAATAAGGCATGTGAACGGACAAACTGAGGTTTCCCATGATTGTTTAACCTTATCCTTAAACGGACAAATTATTCTCTCAAAAATGTAATGATCTTTCAAGTATTTGTGTGTGATAGATAACTTAAAATTGAATAGAAAAGATACCAGATTTCTTCGAAAAATTGCCTCTCTCATAAGCTGAAAAACACCAAAATATCTAAGGGTGTGTAGACCGAGGGAATTTCACCCTCGGCCCCTCCGAGAACCGGACGTGAGCCTCTGAGCTGATTCGGCTCCAACGAACCATAAAATGGTTTCTTTGTTAAAATCCCAAATAAATCTTAAGCGGTTCAGTCTAATAGAGCATTTGTGTCGGCTACGCGACACAAAAACTCGTAAGTGATTAAGTAGCATTACAAATAGTTGCTTTCTTTGAACAAATTCATTACCATAGTGATATGTGACAACTTGTCTATGTAAGCAAGTGTTCTATCGAAAAATAAAGTAGTAATACTAAGCCGAGAAAATATGATGAGAAGCAGATACTGGCTGCTCACATTGATGAGCATCATGACCTTCCTGACAGCCAATGTGTCCCGGGGTGATGATTGGCCAACATATAACCACGACAAAGCACGAAGCGGAATAACTTCTGAACAATTGGGTAAGCTAGCTGTAAAAGAATTGACAGAATAT
>CAZWME010000465.1:0-4858 GCA_964634515.1 uncultured Pirellulales bacterium
GTATAAATCATGACGTACAATTTGCGACCGTGGATTTGTAACATTCGTCAAAACGCAGCTCGGACCAAGAAACACATCGTCCTCAATTATCGCACCGGTGTAAATAGAAACATTATTCTGGACTTTCACATTGTTGCCGATTACCACACCGCTCGCCACATTTACATTTTGACCGAATATACAGTTCCTGCCGATTTTGGCGTTTTTCATTATGTGACAGAAATGCCAAATCTTTGTGCCGCTGCCAATTTCACACGGCCGATCCACATAGGCCGACTCGTGAACGAAATATTCTTTACTTTGCGACTCCGGGTTATCCGTCAATTCCTTTTTTGCCATTACGAACTCTTTCCTTACAAATCCTTCTTCTGCATACTACTCAGCATTTAACTTAATGGAACATGGTCATTGTATAAAAACAACTAACGTTTGGAACGTTTCAATAATGGATGATAATCCCCTTTCAAGCCTATAGGTTTGGCCCTGCGAATTGTTGATACAATTTCAACCGAAGGCTTTATTTCCTGCAAATCAAATCCCCTGCCGTTGAGTATTTCCTGATAACTTTTCGTGTGAAGATCAGTAAGGCCGCAGGAAAAGTCAATTTCCTCATCGTTGATAGTAATAGAGCGGTACGCCGCAGGTTTCCCGGTTTCGGGTTCTTGTGGTAAATCATCCCGGTTTATCGATAGGAACCATCTGACCCGGGCATGTTCGAACTCAAGAAATCCTGCAGCTCTATGCGGCTCATCCAAATGAACCACATTGTATTTAACTCCGCCGAATATCCACTGCAAAATATCAAAAAAATGAATACCAATATTAGTGGCAACGCCCCCGGATTTGGCGACATTACCTTTCCATGAAATCATATACCAATGCCCGCGGGCGGTAATATAGGCCAAGTCAATGTCATATTTCTTTCCTTTTGGCGATTTATCAACGCGTTTCTTCAGATCTAATATAGCCGGATGCAACCGAAGCTGCAGAATCGTATTAACCGTTTTCCCCGTCTCTCTTGCAATCTCCCCAAGAGCATCCACATTCCATGGATTCAATACCAACGGCTTTTCACATACAGCATCCGCTCCTATTCGCAGAGCAAAACGAATATGAGCATCATGAAGATAGTTTGGAGAACAAATACTAATATAGTCGATACGCTGGTTATTTTCTCGACGCAATTTTTCAAGGTGTCTGTCGAAACGCTCAAATTCTGTAAAAAAATCAGCATTTGGAAAATATGAATCAATGATACCGACAGAATCATTTGGGTCCAATGCTGCAATAAGAACGTTTCCTGTTTCTTTTATTGCCCTCATATGCCGGGGTGCGATATAGCCTCCCGCACCGATCAAAGCAAATTTCTTCATTTCCTTTTTTCCTTATCAGACAGCCTTGTTAGTGTATTTAGCAGTTTAATATAAGTACACTATCTTTTGCGGCTTGCAACTAAATTCTTTCTTTGATTTCTCCGAGCTTAATCTTTCCGGATGAATTCACTATCAGCAAAGGAAGATATCACTATACTATCGTGCCTGTATATTCATATGGTGTGTATATATAGAACGTTATTTGGTTTGCTTATACTCCGTCCCCGTCGGTTGCATTGAAAAATCAATGTAACTCCGAATCAAAAAACAACTTATTATTGCCCTCCGATTCCTGCCTTAATCGGTTTCAAGATAGCGAATGTTAAAACACTATCTTCAATGGAGGTTGCTATCATCAACCGCACGTACTTTACCATTCTGGTCCGGGAGATAATCCAGAATCAAATCTACTAAATCCTTTGCCATCGTTTGGATGGAACTTTCCAGTACCGAGCTTATTTGAACTTGTGCCACATATCGAGCTGGATCGCCGGCAATATTTGGCCTGCGGCCAAGTGGCCCGGAAAAGTCATTTTCCTCAGCGGTAAGTTGACCGTTCAAGATGTAGAAATTCAAAACAACAGTCTGGTTATTCATTGGAGGCTTATGGAAGCGATGCATCAAACAAGGTATTTGTCGGCCGCCTCGAGAGGTAAATTGCAAAAGTGTGGTGCCGTCGTGGGTCCAGCCATATCCTTTATAACACACTCTTGGTCGATGACCTAATATTCCACCAGGCCGGGATGAGCAATACACTACATATACATCGGCCCAGTCTTTGGTAATAAAGTTTTTGTATCGTCTGGTAAGATAATCATCCGCAAAATTCTTCTCCATATATTCTTTAGCAGTACTCGGAATGAACAAGTCCTCTCCTGTCCAGTTGCCAATTTGAGATGGAAAAGCACTCAGCGGAACCGGCAGCTTGACAGTTCTGCTAACAACACGTTCCAGGCCGGACGCCAAAATACGGTAAGTCATACCGGCAGACACCAAAAGCACAACAGCCAGGATCCAAACGAACCATAGCGGTGTTCTACCTGTTGCCTTATTAGCTAAAGAAAGCGATCTATGCCTGAATAGCTTGTAGTTAGGCCCAATAATATACATAAAAGGCTATATTCCAAAAGTAGTATATTAATTACAAAAAAAAGGATCCTTCCCCCGCAATGATACACCCCTCTATGGTGGAAAAAACCAGAAATACCTCCTCCATGAGACTGACAATGATAGGATGTTTTTTTATCATAATAAAGGTGTTTCGTCAAGCCAATAGATCAAAAAAATAACAATCGACAGTTTTTTGATCAGCCCCGATAATAGGGGGATAAACGGCGTAATTGCACATTTTTTACCGCACATTGTTTATGGAGATAACTGCTTCAATTCCGATAAAAATCCCCCGAACTTCCTATATTCAATTACAAAGAGGTGTTTTAGCCATCGCAGAAGAAGTGTTTTTTCAGTGATTATGTATAAATCAATATCCCAGGGCTTATAAATTCAGGTAAGGATGGTCGGCATCGTTTAGGCAAGTGGTTAACGGTTGCTTGTTCGGCGGTCATTCATATCATAGTTCAATGCAGGATAATATTAGTTCTAACATTTCTGCTATACATTCTTGTATCGAGCGAGAGCCACAAAAAAGCATGCCATAGCGGATATTGCCAGAGCAAAGCTCCATTCAGGCGCAAGACCAAAAGCACTGGGCAGGTAAGCACAGAATAAAGCAAGACCGGCGACAAAGAGACTGTATGGTAATTGCGTACGAACGTGCTGCATGAGGTCACAAGAACTGGCAATGGAACTCATAATCGTCGTATCGGAGATGGGCGAACAATGGTCGCCGAAGATTGCACCGTCCAAAACTGCGCCGAGGCTTATCATTGTGGTCAGGCCGTAGGTGTCCCCATCGAGCGCAAATGCAACTGGAATGGCAGTGGGGATGAGTATGGCCATCGTTCCGTAGCTCGTGCCTGTGGCAAATGAGGTCACCGAGGCAACGAGGAAAACTGCCGGCGGAAACCAATGAGGTGAGACTCTACCGGCCAGAATTGCCGTCAGGAACTCTCCTGTTTTCAGGCTGTCACAGCAATTCTTGAGCGACCAGGCAAGAATAAGTATGACAAAGGGAATCATGGCCCGCTTGACGCCTCGTTTGAAGCAATTGCTAATAACGGGCATACGCAGTGAACCGAAGAGCTGCGAGCACAGCAAGGCCAAAGTCAGGCCGAAAAGCGCTGCGAAGTCGAGAATCAGATGTGTATTTTCGGCGGCACTTATGACGTCACGCCAGTAAACCCAACTCAGAAGCGAACCGCCTTGTCGAAGCATAGCAGGCCCGCCGCCGTCGATCCAAAGCCCGGTTATATGAAACAATATTAGTCCGCCCAATGGGATAAGTGCCTTGATTGCCCGTGAGGATTGCTGCTCGAGAACTTTTATAGCAGAATCAGAAGTATTGTGAGAAAGGCCTGTTCGGTTATTGTCATTGAGTGCATTTTTGGCCAGGTCTTCAGCAGTTTTCATCGGACCGAAATCCCTGCCAAAAAGAATATGCAAAAAGACAAAAGCAATCATCAGCAGACAATAGAAACGAAAACTCAGTGCGTCGAAAAACAGTGAATATCCGCTTCTGTCAATGTTCAGCTCATCTGCGATTTGGCTCAGAAGACCCACTTCATAGGCTATCCATGTGCTAATCACTGCGAGTCCCGCAATGGGTGCGCTGGTGGCGTCAACAAGAAAGGCAAGTTTTTCACGGCTGACACGAAACCGGTCGGTGATTGGCTGCATCATCGAGCCAACGATTATAGCATTAGTATAGTCGTCAATGAAGCACAGTATTCCCATCAGAGCGGTAGCCGTTTGTGTGGATTTCCTGCCTTTTACCCACTTCAAGAGCCACACAATGATGCCCTTAAAACCTCCGGAGGCTATGACTATCTCTATCATCACGAAGATTGGCGGCAGAAATGCAAGTATTTGCAAATTTGCTCTGTTTGTAACAGTGGCCGCTACATAAATACCTACTGATTTAAAACCCTCCAGCCAGGCAACAACACTCAAGGGGCTTTGTGGAACCTTAGTCAGCAAACCCCCTGCTATAATGGCAATTCCCAGACTCAGAAGGACATGCCGCGTTAAAAAAGCCAGAAGAATTGCCAGTACAGGAGGAACTACGCTATACCACATGCTTGTGTGCAAATCTTGTTCGCCATCCGGCGCAATGTAAGCAGTAAAAGCACATATTACACCAAAGATAATAACCGCTGCCGCACTTTTTGTTATTGCTTTTGATTTCAAATGACTGTTATATTTGAAAGTAACTTGCCGGAAATATTGGCATTATTTTGACAGGAGCAACTCAAAGCAAAGATTTTATGCACCTTAGACGATCATATGCTTTTGCCCAGGGACCACCTATGGCAAAAGCGGGCGATGGGATTCGAACCCACGACATTCAGCTTGGGAAGCTGACATTC
>CAZWME010000466.1:0-4856 GCA_964634515.1 uncultured Pirellulales bacterium
TTTTATTCGTATGCAAGATTTCTCCACTTCGTCCCCGTGCTTTCTTTCGAAAGCAAGAACGGGGGCTCCGGTCGAAATGACAATTCGTATAGCGTGAAGCGTCCCTTCGGCTGCGCTCGGAGTGACGGTTGTGTCAACTCGCTACTTCCGGTTGTATTGAGAATAACCGCATGGGCTAAAGCCCATCCTACCCCAGACAGGAAAGCAAGTGAGCACACATTCCCCTGTTATAGGCCAAGAGAGTAATTCTCGGGGGTAAACTATGGTGCTGCCGGAGGCAAGAATAACCGCATGGGCTAAAGCCCATCCTACCCCCTCCGGTCGCAATGAACCCCGGGCCTCGGCCTCATGACGAGACGGTTATTCGGATGAGGGGTAATGGCCGAACAAAGTGGGGCTGGTGGGGAAAGTGTGATTATAGCCGAATAACAGTGTTTTTGTACAATTCGGAATATAGAAAAATTTTTTCAAATTTTTTATTTTTTTATTGACAACTTCTACATATGTAGTAGAATTTACTACAATTGTAGAAGGAGAGCATTTTATGAAACTTACAGAATCCGAATGGCTAATTATGAATGCGTTGTGGCAGGATCATCCGGCAAAGGCCCGTGATATTGCGGAACGTCTGCCGAGAGGGATTAACTGGGCGTACACCACAATCAAGACTATGCTTAACCGACTGGTGGTGAAAAAGGCAGTAACGGAGAGCAAGAGAGGCAACACCAGCTATTATGAGCCGATTCTCTCGCTTCGGCAGGCCCGCCGAACGGCTCTGAGCACACTTTTAGACCAGGCCTTCGATGGGGCTTTTGGACCTTTGATGCACTTTCTATTGGAAGATAAAGGGCTACCGGCGAAACAACGCAGGGAACTGATGAAAATCTTGGCGGAGGATGACAAAAAGAAGGGAGAGTAGAAATGACCGAACAAATCAATACAATAGCTGAGATATGGTGGAGCTGGATGTGGCCGATGTTTTGGCAGGTTGGCGTGCTGATTGTCCTGATAGCCGGGGTGGACTTTTTAATAAAGCGATGGGTCTGGCCGAAGGTGCGATATGCATTATGGTTGTTAGTTCTCGTCAAACTTGTATTGCCTCCAAGCCTTACTTCTCCCGCCAGTTTGACTTCTCGAATTCCTCATTTGGCAAAAAGGGCCGTGCGAAGTAAAATCGTATTGCCGGAGAAACCTTCACAAACCGCGCTAAACACCACCCCGAACATCACACTTACTGAGCCATTAAAGACAGGTCCATATAAAGATTCGCCTGATACTACACAGACTACAATTGCACCGGCGGTAGCTGCGGAAGCTGTGGATCCTAAACCAGCGAAAATTACTCCTATGCCAATGACTTTGTCGTGGAGGGTTTATGTATTTATGGTATGGCTTCTTGGTGTTGTGTTTTTATCAGGCTGGCTGGTTTTAAGACTAAAGCGTCTTCGAAATGAAAATCTTAACGATCCGGGAGAAGGCTTACCCGAGTGGTTTGAAAATTTACAGGACCAAATTGCCCAGAGGCTGAAACTCAGAAGACCTCCAGAAATCGTTTTATCCGGGAAGGTGAGCAGTCCTGCTACATTTGGCTTATTTCGGCCGGTCCTGTTAATGCCGAAAAATAAAGTTACCAATCTTTCAAAGACCAAGGCAGAACACATTCTGTTACATGAACTGGCTCATATCAAACGGGGCGACCTTTTCGTACACGGTTTTTATGTGCTCCTGCAGATATTTTACTGGTTCAATCCCCTGCTTTGGCTGATGAGAACGCGTCTGCAGAGCCTGCGGGAATTATGCTGCGATGCTACTGTAGCGATGATATTAAAGGAGAAGACTATGAGCTATCGCGAGACCCTGCTTGAAGCAGCCAAGCAGCTATTAACCGAGACCGAGCCTTTGGGTCCCGGCCTTGGCCTTTTGGGTCTTTTTGAGAACTCCAGACGTCTGGCAGACAGACTCAAATGGCTTGAAAAGAAGACATGGAAAAACCGGCCACGACAAATAGCTGCGATAATTGCTGTGGTTGTTGTAATGGTTTGCTGTGTGTTACCAATGGCCGGGGCGACTAAAAGCGAAGCTGCTGTTGCGACTGGTGGGGCAGCAAATACTGTGGCTACAAAGCCCCAGCCAAGTGACGGAGCGAATACGGGGGCAATTGTGTCGGAGCTTAAGTGGAAGCCGGGCGTGAATGCTGTATCGCACAAAATATATTTTGGAACCGACACTAGCCAGCTTCCACTATTGGCCGAAGTTGATAGTCCCAGTTATGAAAAATTACCTGAGCTGGAAGGAGGCACCAGATATTACTGGCTTGTTAGTGAGGTTTGGAATGATGGTACTGTTGTAGTCGGGGATGTCTGGAGTTTTACTACAGGCAAGCTGGCAGGCTGGTGGAAGTTTGATGAGAGCGAAGGTCGTAATGCCGGAGATTCATCCTCCAACAATAATGTCGGCAGGCTTGTTGGCAATCCAAAATGGCAGCCATCCGCCGGCAAAGTCGGTGGAGCACTGTGGTTCAATGGATTTAATGATTACGTTGATTGCGGGAACGACTCCAGCCTGGATATTACCGAACAGATAACACTTGCAGCATGGGTAAAAATGAATGATGCCGGTAATTCACAATTTCAGCCTTTTATAACAAAAGGTGACTATACTTACGGATTAAAGCACCACAGCCGGAATGTCATTGAATTTGTCATTTACGAAGAGGGATTCTGGCAGGTCGCTCACTTTCCTGTGGATAGCTCATTCAACGATGCGTGGCACCATGTTGCCGGCACTTATGACGGAAATAAACTTAAGCTGTATGTTGACGGCAAGTTGGAAGTTACTACAGCTTATGCAGGTTCTATAGCCAGCGGTACTTACAATCTTAATATAGGAAGCAACTCGGAAGCAAGAGGGCGTTTCTACAATGGTGCAATAGATGACCTTCGGGTTTACGACTATGCTCTCAGTGAGAGAGAAATTGAAAAACTCTCTCGCAAGAAAGCTATCAAGCCACATCCATCAAACGATGCAAAAAAAGGCCTAACCGAAATGCCTGAATTAAGCTGGGTCCCTGCGATAGGAGCAACTTCACATAGAGTTTACGGAGGTGTTGAACCGGACGAATTGAAGCTCTTAGGTGAGACGGCAGAGCCTCAATTTTCCGGGCTTTCTGATATGCAGACGAATATGGTTTATTACTGGCGCGTCGATGGAATATTGGCCGACGGTTCCATTGCCAAAGGCGATGTCTGGAGCTTTCGGATTCCTCCCAAAAAAGCCTACAATCCTTTCCCGGCCGATGGTATTGAGTTCGTGGACGAGAATGTGGAGCTTAGCTGGGCGGCAGGATTCGGCGCAAAAATGCACACCTTGTATATTGGTGATAACTTCGACGATGTCAGTAATGCCACCGGAGGGCTTCGGCAGATACCGGGTGTATATGTTGTAAATAACCTTGAACTTGACAAAACTTACTATTGGCGGGTCGATGAGTTTGATGCGGTCGATACATACAAGGGCAAAGTCTGGAGCTTTAAAACTTTACCTGAAATATCTGTAACCGATCCCAATCTGGTCGGTTGGTGGAAGTTTGACGGCAACGCCAACGACAGCTCCGGCAATGGTAATAATGGCGCCGAAACAGGCGACCCGACGTACATGGCAGGCAAGATTGGCCATTCAGTAAGTTTTGATGGTGTGAGTGACCGCATCGAGGTTCACGTTACTTTTGCAGATAATCCTGAACTGTTTCCGGCTAAGACTGTTTCAGTGTCGGCATGGGTCAGAACAACTGTACCCAGAGATGCACTTTGTTCTGTCATTCGCCACGAGTTCCACTTCACACCACTGCAGACATTCGCCGACAGTGCCTGGGCCATTGCATTTGTAAATCGGTATGGATCGATGGTGCAGCGCGGGGCAGGTTTGGATTGGAGTAAGATCAACGATGGTAAGTGGCACTTCTATGCCGCAACATATAATAACGGTATTCATGAAGTTTGGATTGACGGTATCAAAGAAGCATCCAACAACTATGGTCCTTTCCCATTGTGGACGGGGGATGATCAGCCGTGGGTGTTTGGCGGCAAGGAGGGGAGCGTACCCGGGGAAGAATACTACCCAGGGGAACTCGATGACGTTCGTATTTACGACTATGCTCTTAGTAAAGGGGAGATTACAACGCTTTACAACGAAGGCAAATAAGAAGGGCGACAGAGTGGTTTTAAATGGATCAGAAAGTGAGATATATGGTCTTTTAGAAACTGGGCCTTGCTTGCACACATCCATAAACATCTCATGGGTGCACGCTTCACCGAGCACAAGCAAGGCCCTTATTTATAAATTAAATTTGCTCAACGAGTAAATCGTAATCTTTTGTGCCAATAACTTTCGTATTGATAAATTCACCTGGTTCTGCGGAGCACTTTTTTATTATACAGATGCTGTCGATGTCGGGTGCCTGGCCATAAAATCGTCCCTTGCCGTATCTATTTTCAATACAATCAACCAGACAGATTAAATTGCTGCCGATTCTGTTTTTGTTTTTTGTAAATGCGATTTTCTGCTGTGTGAGCATTAACTCTTCGAGGCGCTGCTGTTTTACCTTATCGGAGACCTGGCCGGACATTTGTGCCGCGGAGGTCCCGGATTCGGCATAGAACGGAAAGCCGCCCAGGGCGTCGAACTGAGCCCATTTGATAAAGTCCAGAAGCTCGGCGAACTGATGGTCAGTCTCACCGGGGAAGCCGACTATCACAGTTGTCCGCAGAATAATATCCGGCATGGCACCTCGCAGCTTCTCAATCAGCCGTTTTAGCTGGTCTTTGGAATCAGGCCGACGCATGGCCTTTAGGATTTTG
>CAZWME010000467.1:0-4852 GCA_964634515.1 uncultured Pirellulales bacterium
CACGTCGCCGGGCTCCAGGCCGCTTTCGACGTGGACATGGTCGCCCTTTATAACTCCGAGTTTGACCTGGCGACGCTTGGCCTGGTCGGAATTGACGACATATACGGCCTTGCTGTCCTCCATCGGGATTACCGCCAGCAGGGGTATCAGGATAGCATCCTTGAGAATTCGTCTTGTGAGGCGGACGAGCACGATCTGACCGCTTCGCAGAAGCCGTTTCTTGTTTTCCAAAGAGATTTCCACTCTCGTTGAGTGGGTTTGGGCATTCGCCAGCTCGCTGATGAAGGAGATTTTCCCGGTCATTGTGTTGTCGCGGCCCTTGACATTCACAAAAACTTCCGCCTTGTGTCCGACTGAGAAGAATGAAATGTCGCGTTCGGGCATATCCACTACGACCTTAACCGTATCGTTATCCACGACCTCGGCCACTGGGGTGCCGACCTGAACGTATTCCCCTTCTTCGACGATGATATCATTGAGTTGTCCGGCAGTTGGAGAATAGATACTTGTGCGTTCCAGGCGAGCGCTGACCTCATCGAGGTTCGCTTTGCTGATGGCCAGCTTTGTGCGGGCATCATCGAGGTCACGCCGGGAGGTGGCGTTATCTTTTACGAGATTATCCATGCGCTCGAACTCGATCTGGTCACGTTTGACCTGCTCCTGTGCTATCTCAAACAGAGGACGTATCAGGTCAGCATTAATCTGGACGAGGAGGTCGCCTGATTTCAGAGAGTCGCCTTCTTTTAGAGGTATCCGATCGATGCGGCCTTCGACTTCGGCAGAGACTATGACAATTCGGTTCGGCTCAATTACCGCCGGCAGGTCGAATGTGTCGGCAAGCTGAGGCCGGGCAATTACGGACATGATAGTTACATTCACCGGCGGAACCTCATTGGGAGGAACACTTCGCTCCCGCTGCGGCAGTTTTGCTATTACGGTCAGTATAGCTATCGCAACGAGAATGATAACCGCCTTTGGAATATTCCGACGTAGCCATCCTCGATTTAGATTATTGTTTCCAGTTTCCGGTGTTCGATTACTCATCGGCTTTACCTGCTTTATCGAATAAATGGAAGCTCATCATATGAGCTATCGCTAAAAACCTTCATTATAGACACGAAAAGAACTGAACGCAATAGAATGTATATTAAAAACTTTTTCCTTATTAGTTGAATAATCCAAATGACCTTTAATCAGGGTAACAGAGTTATGTATATGTTAAAAGGGGAAATTTTAAAAGTTAACAATAAATTTTCTAAAAATATTTGCAACTTAGTTGCATTTTTATCGTAATGTATATATAAAATGTTCTTTCGAGTTAGAAGCAATTTTTTTAATCATCGGCAATTTTGAGGTACTCGGATGCAAACCGGAAAGAAGCTTGGAATTATTGTTAAAGAACTGGAAGGCCACGCACCATTTACTTTGTTCGGGGCTTTTACAGGTATTGTATGCATGCTGCTTTTCAGGAATCTTGAGCACGATGCGAGCGAAAAGATATTCTATGTTTTCCATCCGGGGCATGTTTTTTTGAGTGCAATCGTAACGGCCTCGATGTTTCAGTTTCACAACAAAAGAAAACAAATCATTACTGTTTTGTTAGTGGGATTCTTTGGTTCACTGGGTATTGGAACCCTGAGCGATTCGCTAATACCTTACGTGGGCGAGGTGCTTTTGGGTATGCGCATCGAAAGCCATGCGCATGAACATGTAGGTTTCGCCCATGAGGCACACATCGGCTTTATCGAAGGCTGGTACATCGTGATACCGGCCGCAATAGCCGGAGTGCTAATAGCACTTTTCAAACCGAGAACCAAAATTCCGCATGCAGGTCACGTTCTGCTGAGCACATGGGCATCTTCTTTCCATATGCTTATGGCAATAGGTGGAAATATTTCGGTTTTGAAGATGGTGGGCAGTTTTGGATTTTTGTTTTTGGCTGTTTTGCTGCCATGCTGTGTCAGCGATATTGTTTTCCCGTTGTTATTTGTAAAATCATCGGACGATTTATCGCATTTTAATCATCACCATTAATACCTTACGGTGTTACTATGAAGCAAAATTCAGATTCACAGACCCGCAACATGCTAAAAGCGGCAAAGCTTTACTGCACCGATGTCAGAATTGCTATAATGAAGGTATTGACGAAAGCAGACAAGCCGCTCAGCCAGGAGCAGATTGCCCGACGATTGGGGAAAAAACACTTCGATAAGGTTACAATCTACCGGACATTAGAGAGTCTGTTGAAGGTCGGATTAGTGCATAAGGCGTTTATCGAGAAAAGAGCGTTCCATTATGAATTAGCCAATAACTGCACCGCGAGCCAGTGCCATCCCCATTTTTTCTGTACAAACTGCGGCAAAACATACTGCCTTATGGAAATATCACTTCCTATGGCAAAAAGCCCGCACAAGGATTTTATTATTCAACGCCAGCAGGTCCGCCTTGAGGGCCTGTGCCCGGCCTGTGCTTGAAAAACACCTCAACAACTGATCAGTCAAGTTCTCAATGTGAAAAAGAAAACAATCGCCTGAATTGGATTGGACGGGGCGGGATGTTGCGGTTAGAATGAGGGGAGTGAAACCGTATCCATTAAAATTCAGGTCGATATATAAACAGCGAATCTGGGGCGGGCAGAAGCTGCGAGAGGTTTTCGATAAGGACTTGCCGGCGGGCCAGAAAATCGGTGAGAGCTGGGAACTGGCTGATTTGCCGGAAGATAAATCCGTAATCGCAAACGGCGACTTAGCCGGACAGACTCTTAAAGCAGCTATCGGAAAATATTCTAAAGAGATAACAGGCAATAAGAATTTCCCGGGAGCGTTTCCGCTTTTGATTAAATTTTTAGATGCGCAGGATGTCCTTAGCGTACAGGTGCACCCCGACCCGGACACTTGCAGGAGAATGGGAAGGGGGGAGCCGAAGACCGAGTGCTGGTATATAATATCGACCGAGCCCGGAGCAGTGATTTATAAAGGGCTCAAAGAAGGCGTAACAAAGGAGCAGTTCACCGAGGCGATAGAAAAGGGCAATGTAGCGGATATGCTGGTAAAGATACCGGTCGAGGTGGGGGAGTGTCACTTTCTTCCGTCAGGGACGACACACGCCGTCGGGCCGGGTCTGCTGATAGCCGAGATTCAGATGCCATCAGATACGACGTATCGGGTTTTCGACTGGAACAGGGTTGACGATACAGGCAAGAGCAGAGAACTGCACATCGAAGAGGCTCTGGAAAGTATTCATTTCGATTCGTCCGGTGACAATCTTTCAGTGACAAAGATGGGGCGGCTGGTGGACTCTGAATACTTTAAGGTAGATAAAGGTCACCAGGGCAAAAACTGCGATCTGCTGATTTCCGCCGGCAAGATGAAAACGCTGATTATCATTTCCGGCTCAGGGACAATTACAGGAGCCGGGGAGGGAGTTGAATTCGCGGCTGGCGATACTCTGCTTATTCCCGCTATCTATGAGGGGGTGACGCGGTTTGCAGAAGATACACAATACTTGACAGTAACAATTTAATTGACTATTGATTGTCGGAAAAAGCAATAAACCAATCGAAAAAAATCAATAGCAATTAGTAAGCTGAAGATAGTCAATGGTCAAAGTTAATAATTTAAAAGCAAGTTATATCGCCGTCTTTTTAATAGCGGGGGCACTCTATGTGGCCACCTGTGCGCCGGGGCCGCTCTGGCAGGACAGCGGAATGTATCAATACCGTATATGGCACAATGATATAGAGGGCAGGCTGGGGCTGGCGCTTTCACATCCGCTTTATCATATTATCGGCATCGGGGTAAAGCAAATTCCACTGGGCCAGTTCGCACACAGGATAAACCTGATTTCAGCAATTGCGGCGGCCTTTACTATTGCAAACCTGTTTTTGCTGATGCGGATATGGCTGGACAAGCTTTTACCTGCTTTAATAACTGCTGTTGCACTGGCTTTATCGCATACCTTCTGGCGTCACGCCGTTATCGCAGAAACATATACTCTCTATACGGTACTTTTTTCGGCTGAACTATTAATGCTGCTGCAATATTTTAAGAAAAGGCAGGTGGTGTATCTGTATCTGTTGGGTCTATGCAACGGCCTGGCAATCGCCAATCATATGTTCGCTATAATTTCATTTGCCTGCTATCTTGTATATTGCATAATTCTGCTAAAGCAAAAGCACATCAAGCTCGGCCACTTAAGAAATATTATTCTGATTTGGATTATCGGCGTCGCTCCATACGGATACCTTATTGTCAAAGAAATTGTTCAGGGCGGCAGCTTCTCAGCTACTATGGCATCGGCATTTTTCGGTAAATACTGGCAGGGCAACGTCCTCAACGTAAGTCTCTCAGGCGGACTTATCAAAGAGAACCTGATACTTATGGCATACAATTTCCCGTCACCCAACATCTTATTATTTTTAGCCGGCATCTATGGTCTGACAAAAGTGCCGCATGGCTTTGGATTCGCAAAATTTCTTGTGGTGCTTCTGATACTGTATTTTATATTTGCATATCGTTATACAGTGCCGGATAGGTACGCTTTTTTCATACCATTCTATTGCTTGGTTTCGGTCCTGATTGGCGTCGGTTTCGATTTGCTTATTACTTTGCTCAGATACAAGACCTTATGCTGGATAGTCTTAATTTTCGCTTTGCTGCCAATACCGATTTATATAGCCGTTCCTTTTCTCGCCGAAAAATTCGAATATAATCTCTCCACAAGGGCGGATGTCCCTTACCGCAATGATTATACATGGTTCCTGCGGCCGTGGAAGTTTGGTTATCACGGAGCCGAAAGGTTCGCCGAAGAAGTATTCGAAACGCTCGAGCCCGAGGCTGTCGTTTATGCCGAC
>CAZWME010000468.1:0-4844 GCA_964634515.1 uncultured Pirellulales bacterium
ATGATGCGAACATCAAGGCGGCGTTAGAACAGCTCTCGAAGCAGTTAAACGATGTCGAGCTGGAACATTACCGCCTTACCGTGAAGAACTATCCGACCAACCTGGCACCGAAATATGAATATGCTGTTCGATTGCTCAGCAGCGAGCAATATAACGAGGCGATACCCCTGTTTCAGGAGGCGCAGAAAGACCCGAGGCGGAAGATTGCGTCGATGAGCAAGATTGGGTACTGCTTTTTTATGAAGGGCTGGCTGGCCGATGCGATTGATGTTTTTACCAATGCGATAGAAACATACGAAATAAAAGATGATGCAACGGGAAAGGAATTGCGGTATAATCTGGCGCGTGCTTACGAAGAAAAGGGTGATGCAGATAAGGCATTGGATATTTATCGCAAGATAGCCCAGGCTGATTTTGGATATAAAGATGTAAGCCAGCGTGTTGATAAACTGAGAAGCAGTAAAACAGAACCAACCTCTCAGTGAATTGTTAAATAGAATATTAATAGTATCAGGAGATTGAAGTGGCACAGTCGTTACAAGCGAAAAAAAGAGCAAAACAGAATACCAAAAGAAGAACGATTAATCGGGCAAGTAAGAGCCAGATAAAGACGCAAATTAAACATCTGGAAGAGACTCTGAGCAGCGGCGATGCAGAGAAGGCAAGCGAGCAATACAAGCTTATAGCCAGGAAGCTGGATAAGACGGCCTCTACGAGCACGATGCACAAAAAGACGGCAGCACGTAAGAAATCGCGTCTTGCCAAAAAGGTGAACGCCCTTAAAGCGAAAAAGGGATAGTTCGTAGCTCGTTTCTCTATGCCGGATTCTCGATTTTTGATTCTGGTCGTGAGATTTGAGCAGCATGTAGTAAATTATATTACCCCGTGAGATGTTGAGGAGATATCTTGCGGGGTTGTTTTTTAGGTAATAATAGTGTGCGGTGCACACTCTACCCTTTACAAACAATCAGGAAAAAAGGGGGGAATTCCCCGGCAATCTATGTGGTATTTATTAAATTGAATGATTCTTGAGTTTTGGCTTAGTACGATATATAATCGATCCACATGGCGGAAATATATAAAGAGAAGATAATAAAACTATTGAAGCACAGTGATTACACACCTGTGAAATTGGCAAAGTTAGGCAAGGCACTTGGGGTAAGCCCGGAGGATTATCCACAGTTCAAAGAGGCTTTCGACCAGCTTCGACAGGCCGGTCATGTCGTGATAGGGGCGAAGAATTTAGTGAGCCTGCCATCTTTAGCCGGTCAAATCGCGGGGACATTCAGGTCAAATCCGAGAGGATTCGGTTTCGTGACGCCGAGTGAACCCAATTCGCACGGCGATTTATTTATCCCGCCGAGCGCTACGGGTGAGGCAATGGCCGGAGATATTGTCCTTGTGAAGGTTAAAAGGCAAGGCAAACGCGACGGTCAGATGCGGTATAGCGGGGAAGTAATCGAAATCATCGAACGGGCGCAGAACAGGTTCGTCGGGACGCTGATGAAACATCCGGAGGCGTGGATAGTTCAGCCGGACGGCAAAAGTTTTGTAGATCCGATATCCGTCGATGATATCAGCGCAAAAGGGGCGAAGGAAAAAGACAAGGTAGTTGTCGAAATATTATCGTATCCCACTGAAAAATACTTAGCACGCGGTGTAATAATCGAAGTGCTGGGTAAAGCGGGAAGATATGAAAGCGAGATACAATCGATAATCAGGCAGTTTCATTTGCCGGGAGAGTTCGAGGAAGACTGTCTTGAGCAGGCGCGTGAAGCGGCCGGTAGATTCAAGCCCGAAGAAGCGCACCATCGTGATGACATTACAGAGAAAACGATTATTACGATTGATCCGCCGGATGCAAAGGATTTCGACGATGCGATAAGTCTTGAGCAAAAAGGGAAAGACAAGTGGGTATTAGGCGTTCACATCGCCGATGTCAGCAATTTTATACCGGAGGATTCGGCGCTCGATGAAGAAGCAAAGATGCGCGGCAACAGTGTATATCTGCCCGGCAGGACAATTCCGATGCTGCCGGAGATTTTAAGTAACGGCATTTGCAGTCTTCAGCCTGAGCAGAAGCGGTTTGTCAAAAGTGTTTATCTGACTTACGACAAAAAAGGTAACATTGTGTCCCGCAGTTTCGCTAACTCTGTTATGTGCTCGAAACAGCGTCTTACTTATCAGCAGGCCGATAAGATTTTGAAGGGCCGTACTAAAAACACGAGACCTGAGGTGGTCGAGCTTCTCAGAAATATGGAGAGGCTCAGCCGGGCGATCAAGCAGCGGCGAAGGAAAAACGGGATGATACATCTGGATTTGCCGGAAATCGAATTGGTAATGGACAAATCCGGACTGGTTGTTGGCGCTCGTCCGGCGGATGACAGCTATCCGCATACTATAATCGAGATGTTTATGGTTGAGGCCAACGACGCGGTAGCTTCACTTTTAGACAGGCTGAATATGCCTTTTCTCCGGCGGATCCATCCGGAACCGGATGTTATGAGTATGAACAACCTCGCCAAGCTCCTTAAGGCATTCGGGTTCAGTCTGCCTCGAAATCCCGACAGGGCGGCGATACAGGATTTGTTAGCGGCGGTCAAGGGAGCCGATTGCTCATTTGCGATTAATTTAGCTGTGTTGCGAAGTTTTGAAAAGGCCCAGTATGCCCCGCTGCATATCGGCCATTATGCGCTGGCTTCAACTCATTACTGTCACTTTACCAGCCCGATACGCAGATACGCGGATTTGCTCGTTCATCGCGTTCTGGAAAGTTACCTGCAAAAACGCACGGACTTGGCGAGTGACATTTCAGCCGGGCCGGATTTAACAGAAGTGGGTAAACATATCACTTTCACCGAACAGCGGGCAGACGGCGCCGAGAAAGAATTGAAGACGGTTTTGTTGCTGCAAATGCTGAGTAAGAAAGTCGGACAGGAGCTTGACTGCGTTGTTACGGGATTAACAGGTTTCGGCCTATTCGTGCAATCGCGAGAATTCGGTATCGAGGGGCTTATCCGGATGGCCGATCTGGGGCAGGACTATTGGAAATACGACGAAAGGTTGCAGAGTATTGTCGGGGAGAATTCGGGATGCAACATTCGCTTAGGCCAGGGGATAAAAGTGCGAATAGTGTCGGTTAATGTGCCGGCTCGCCAGTTGAACGTTGCCCCGGCTGAATCGTTAACCGGCCCGGCCGGGAAAACCAAGAAAACCAGGAAAACAAGGAAAAGTAAAACGCGAAAAAAGTCCTCAAGGAAAAGAGGAAGACGTTAAGACCGAAGGTTAAAAGCTGGGTGTATAATATATTTACATCACAGATTGAGAACAGGAATTAATGGGTATAAAAGTTGTTGGAATAGTCGGAAGTTATCGAAAAGGTAAAACAATCGACAGTGCGGTTTCGGCGGTGCTCGAAGGGGCGAAAGCGAAGGGGGCCTACACAAAAAAGATTTACCTGATTGATATGCATGTCGAGTTCTGTACAAACTGCAGAAGCTGTGCGCAAGAGAAAGTCGAGTCAAGGAGAGGCAAATGTGTGCACGACGATGATATGGAGGGGATATTAGAGGAGATTGACGAAGCCGAGTGGGTTGTGTTAGGATCCCCGATCAACTTAGGTAACGTTACAGCCATTATGAAAAGATTTATCGAGAGGCTTGTGCCATATTGTTATTGGCCATGGGGCCAGGCAGTGGCACCGGTTCATCGAATAGAGAAAGCGGACAAAAAAGCAGTGACTATTACATCCAGTGCGTGCCCGGCATTTATTGGCAGAATCTTGATGCCGGGCGCACTTAGTACAATGAAAAAGGCGGCGAGGTTCATGGGGGCAAAAGTGGTGAAATCACTTTACTTCGGACCGGTCTGCTACCAAAAAGAATCGCAATTGTCCGAGAAGGCGCTGCTAAAAGCAAAAAGGGCAGGAGAGAAATTAGTCACGGAAATTCAAACAAGGTAATTGCTTTATTACCAGGCTGCGGAGACCAAGAAAGATTCCGATGGTCCGTAGAAGAAGAATTTCACTGGGTTGTTGGCGTTAGGCATCCGCTCTTTTTTTGTTATGCGTTTTCAGACCACTGCGGTTATACTGCTTTGCCTATGTGCAGTGAAGGTGAGGGGTGTACCGAAGCACCTCCACAGGAGCAAAAAAGATTCTTCTATATGCTTGACCTTATCAGCCTGAAATACTATTGTGGGAGTAAGTATTTTTAGAAGGAGATGGAGCTATGAAACGATATCTTTTTTTTACTCCATTATTACTGATAGTCTGTGTCACGGGCTGTGAAACCATTCAGGAGGGCCTAAACCTCAGAAAACCCACTGTGCGGTTAACTGACCTGAAAATCGAGGACGTCAAGATGGATTCGGCGACGCTTCTTTTCGACGTCGAGATTGAGAACCATTATCCGGTTGCCTTACCATTGACAAACTTCGATTACAGCTTGTCCAGCGGTGCGGAGAAGTTTCTTTCAGGTAATGCCGAGTCACAAGCGGCCGTGCCGGCTAAGAGCAGCAGGACAGTTTCTCTGCCAGCCAAATTCAATTATATAGAGATGTTGAAGGCTTTGAAGGGTGTTAGACCCGGCTCAAAAATCCCCTATGGGGCAGAGTTAGGATTGTCGGTTAACACGCCGGGTCTGGGAGTAATCAGGCTGCCTTTAAAAAAGGAAGGCGAGCTGGTTCTGCCGAACATCACCGGTGCCGATATGATTAATATCTGGAACATTATAAAACCTAAATAAATCGGCTGAAGACGACGGTAAAGTAAAAATAAATCTGAGAATATCAACTTTAGACAAATCCTTTTAAAACAAGGCTAAGCAAGTAAAGCATCGAAGAAA
>CAZWME010000469.1:0-4841 GCA_964634515.1 uncultured Pirellulales bacterium
GTGGACCAGCTTCATTCATCAGGCCCATACACAGCACTACATCGCTATGCTCGCAGAGAGTTGAGTCGATGTCACCTGTTATCGCAATCAGTTTAATCCCCTGCTGCTTTACCAGATTTATCAGTCGAACAACTTCGTCGGTTTCACCACCGTAACTAAGGACTATTACAATATCATTTTCCCGCAGCCTGCCCAAATCGCCGTGTACGGCTTCAGCAGGGTGAAGGAAGTGGCTTGGCGTTCCCGTCGAAGCCAGGGTAGCACTTATCTTTTGTCCGATTATACCGGCCTTTCCGATTCCACTTACTATGCAGGAGCCCCTGCATTTATAAATCATCTTACAGGCGCGGGCAAAAGATCCATCAACAATCGTCGTGACAGAGCTTATCGCATCCGCCTCGGCCCGGATTACTTTCCTCGCATATTCAAGGTCAAATTCCATGTCCCGGCCCCATATCAAACGAATATTTACCACCGGCTATTTAATTCGGATTAGCAACTATTTTTTTTATAGTTTTACGACACTTCCCCTCTGGTTGTAACAGACCAAATCGTGTTTTTCGCCGGCGTAATTTGAGGCAACGTGAATAATTACACGTTTGTCGTTAAGCTGTTCAACTTGTGAAATGGCGGCCCGCTTGGTATTCTGCAGATAATCGGCAACTTCGGGCGAGGCAAACAGCTCGATACGTTTTATATGCTCTTTCGAGGCGGATAAGTGCAACAGGCGAATAAGCTCGATAGCCAGCGACTCATGACTTTTTACAATCCCCGTACCGCCGCAATGCCGACATGCGAGATAGGTGGCGGACTGCAAGGATGGTCGCATTCTCTGTCGTGTCATTTCCACAACCCCGAACCTGCTTATGCCCAATACCCTCGAACGTGCACGGTCTATTTTGACAGCGGTTCGAAATGCCTTTTCTACAGCCTTTCGGTGTTTGGCATCACGCATATCAATAAAATCGCAAATTATCAGCCCCCCAAGGTCTCTCAATCTAAGCTGACGTGCAATTTCAGCGGCCGCCTCAATATTGCTCTGGTAGGCAGTCTGCTCTGCGTTTTCCTTTTTACGATACCGTCCGCTGTTTACATCAATCGAAACCAATGCCTCGGTCTGCTCGATGATAATTGAACCGCCCCCTTTAAGCTCGACCCTGCGCGACTGTACTTTAGCAATCTCATCCTCAATCCGATATTTGTGAAACAGGGGAATTTTGCTGTCATAATAAGTTACTTTTCGTTTCAGACGGGGAGCGGCAATTGCAAAAAATTCCTTGATTTTACGAACGACACTTTCCGAATCACATATTATATTGCTAATCTTACTGTTAAAGACATCTCTCATGGCCCTGATGACCAAATCCGATTCCTGATAAATCTCGCCGGGTTTTTTTTCAGTATCCAACCGTTTTTCAATAGTCCTCCACAACCGCCCGAGATACCTCAGGTCGTTTTGTATATCTCTTTTGGAGCATCCCTGTCCGGCGGTCCTGATAATAAATCCGAGCCCCTTGGGCGGCTTGCTTTCATCAAGAATCTGCCTCAGTCTCTTTCGCTCGTCCTCATCATCAATCTTATGTGAAACACCGTGCTTCTTCATCCATGGCATCATAACCAGATACTTACCCGGCAAAGCCAGATAGGTGCTAAGGGTTGCCCCTTTTGTTTTTAATCCTTCTTTTGTTACCTGCACGACAAGCTCTCTGCCCTTTCGCAGGCAATCCTGAATGGGTGGCCTCTCCTTCAGTGCTTTCCTTCGTCCAATGTTCTCAGCATACTTAGATCCCGCCTTTGAAAAATACCGAGGGTGCAGGTCGCTGATGTGAAGAAATCCGTTTTTTCCGATACCAAAGTCTATAAAGGCCGCCTGGATTCCGGATTCTATATTTGCGACTTTCCCTTTATAGATATTACCGACGTGGCTGCTCAGACTCGCCCTTTCGATATACAATTCCTCAAGCGAACCGTTTTCGATGACCGCCACGCGGCACTCTTCACTCTCAGCAACATTTATTAGCATTTCTCTTGCCATTTTTGTTTTCCCGCTTTTATTTATATTATTTTTTATTGATTATTTACTATCTCTCTTAAGCACTAATTCTTTTACAATTTTCAATTGCATTTCCACTTCACAGTTGTACGTCTAACCGGTAACGCCAGTTTTTCCACATTGAGCTTTAGCAAACTCAAAATCTCCTCGACGCGTATCGAACCGGCCGGGGTGATTTTGCATCTAACAATTATACCGTCCGGGTCCAATTCAATCGATTCCAAAAAACCTCTGACATCAATATCCTTTACTGTCGATTCCCGATGTCTGGTTCTCGATTTTTTTTTTGTCATCCGCCGCCGGATGCCAAGGCTTTTACTTGCCAACAAGTGTTTAACCGTTGCTTTCAATTCCTCGTTGATATATTCCTCCCGCAGAGCCAACACGTACGTTGCAGAACAAGGCTGAAACGAGGTGTTCGTTTCAACAACACTTACCGAAAACAGCTCGAAGCCCTGCGGCAATTGTTCACTGATGCTATTGTACACCTGAGTGGTTATGCAGTCTTCCTGAAAATTTGTACTCTTTCGTATTCGAATGCACAGCATCTCGTCGTCCGAGCTGACTCCGACGGGTCTGGGCAGGGGCAATGACAATCTCGGACGAGGATTGAAACCCTGAGAGTATTGTATTTCTATACCCGCTCGAACACAGGCCCGCTGAAAAACGCTGAGCGTCTGGGCATGCGAAATAAACCTCAGAGGCCCCCCTATCCTGAATTTTACTACCAGCATTATAGTTTCATCCGAAACTGCTATACGCGTATCTCCTTAAAAGCGTTTATACATACCGCTTAGCATTATGGCTGAATGTAACCGAAAAACAAGCTTTTTTTTCTTTGCCTTCGACAATAATACTATCCATAATAATCCGGCAATGAGAGAGATTCGTCAAAACAATAAGATTGCAGGCAACCTTGAATCCCGCTACACCCGATTACCGAGCCAGTACAGGAGTTTTATCTATGAACGAGAAAGGAAAGAAAGGCAGATGCTTAGCTTTTGTATTAGGTGGCCTTCAGGTGTTCATTGGTCTTGGCGGTGTTTCCGGAGGTTTCGGACTGGTCAGCGAGACGAGCGGCGCAAATCTCGGATTTCATGTGGATTTACTCAGTAAATCACCCTTTTCTGATTACCTTATCCCGGGACTCATTCTGTTAGTTATCATCGGCGCAGGGAGCCTGGCCGGGGGTGTTTTTTCCTTTTTACGGTATCGATACGCCGGTGAAATCGCCGCGGCATTAGGTGCTTTACTGATGATATGGATCATCGCTCAGGTCTGGTGGATTGGGCTGACAATCTGGCTTCAACCATTGTTTTTCTGCTTAGGCTTGGTGGAGTTGGCGCTGGGGTTGCTGCTGCGAAGAATAGAAAGACAGATTAAAGCCCATTCTGAGTAACACGGTTTAGATATTATGTAATGAAACAGTTATATGTTACCAACAGAGAGCAATGGCGCAACTGGCTGAGTGAGCATCATGGCGGAGAGGCCGGGATATGGTTAATCTTCTATAAGAAAGAAACATGCAAGCCAACGATTGGTTATGAGGAAGCTGTCGAAGAGGCGTTATGTTTCGGGTGGATAGACAGTATAATCAAAAAGATTGACGAGACAAGGTACATACGCAAGTTCACTCCGAGAAAAGATAAAAGCAAGTGGTCGGCACTTAACAGGAAACGGGCCAATAAAATGATAAAAGAAGGAAGAATGACTGAGGTTGGGCTCGCGAAGATAAAGACGGCCAGGAAAACAGGGCTATGGGAAAAGGACGACAGGCCCCGAATATCATTCGATGTTCCGCCGGAACTGGCGAAGGCGCTGGCTCAAAATAAAAAGGCGAAAGAGAATTTCGATAAACTCGCGCCATCTTATCGCAGGCAATATATCGGCTGGATTGCAGTTGCAAAAAGGGCTGAAACAAAAAAGCGGCGGATAGAAGAATCTATAGCTTTATTAGAAAAAGGCAAAAAACTCGGCATGAAATAATATGACATACGAACTCAACGACAGGATGAATCAACTGCTCATCAAAAGGCCTCGGGCAAGATTTTTCTGGCAGCGGCACGAAGGTAGCTTGAAATTTGTCTTTCGGAGTTCATTCCAAGGACCTTTCTGGCGACTTTGTGGCAGTCTTCTATCGTTACCGAGCGGATAATCTGCTTTATCTCGGGTATCATCGGCGCGGTAAGGGAAATCGTTCTCAACCCCATACCCAAAAGCAGCATAATATACTCCGGCTCAGAAGCCATCTCCCCGCAAACGCTGACGTCTATCTGCATCTTGTGGGCGTCCTGAACAACGGTCCTGATAAGCCTCAGGACCGCAGGGTCCGCCGAGGAATACAGGTGAGAGACCAGCTCATTGCCCCGGTCAACGGCCAGTGTATATTGAGTAAGGTCGTTTGTTCCTATACTGAAAAAGTCCACATCCCTGGCAAGCGAATGAGCAGTCAGGGCAGAAGAAGGGGTTTCAATCATAATGCCCACTTTAATGTCCCTGTTGTATGCTATCGACTCGTCATCGAGGTCTTCCATAACATCCCGCAAAATCATCTTCGCCTGCTTGAGCTCCTGCAGATTTGTAATCAGCGGAAACATAATCCTGACGTCGCCGAGAACGGAGGCCCGCAAAATCGCGTGCAACTGGGTTTTAAACATCATCAGGTTCTGCAAACAGAATCTGATTGATCTAAGCCCTAAAAACGGGTTCGGCTCAGGAGCAAAACGTTTCCTTTGAGTGTATTTATCGGCTCCAAGGTCCAAAGTCCTTATTACAACAGGCTTGTTTT
>CAZWME010000470.1:0-4838 GCA_964634515.1 uncultured Pirellulales bacterium
CCAGACCGTTTATTTGAAGTCCTTCTATCTGACCGTTGACGCAATAGGGTTCAATAACCGCGTTCTTTAATATTGTCTCTACATATTTTATTTTAGTCCGTATCTTGGTCAACTCTTGTTGAACATCCTTTTTCTCTGTGTCACCGACCTTCTCGGCGTTCTGCTCACCAGACGGTTTAGCAGTATTATCGTCTTGGTAAAACTGCTCAGTGCCGAAAGCAACGTCATACAACATTAAGTTAGATTCATCGCAGTCCCAGTGAATCAGGCCGGTAGTGTTGTTTTGCCGGTATTCCTCGAACAAAGGTTCCGGCTGATTCGATTTTTCTGGGATCCTGGAATATTCGCTGGGTTCGCTGCCGCCAGCCGATGCCGGTTTAAAAATTCTCTTCGTGTGCCGTGCGATCATAGCTGTCCCAACAGTATAAAACAAGATCACACCAATAAGAGCCCACTGGCTCGTAAACCTAATGGGGTTCTTACTCATTACCTCACCATCCTTTCATCCTCAAAACTTGTGGAATCCGTTTTAAGGTTTCCGCATTCACCTGCATACCACCATTAGAGATGGCTTTAGAGCTGGTTGTTATCACTGCCGGTTAAAAACCGCTCGTTTAGAAATCCCGGACCGATCTGGCCGTTGCCGACAAGAGCAGCAGGCCATCTCGGTCCGGGATAAAACGACTAAAGCAGTACTCCAGCTGCACTATATTTGCGGATTATAAGGCTGCTGTTGCTGTTCGACTGCTTTTCTCTTCTGAAACAGAAAGAGAATGACACCCAAAGCGACCAGGCCAACGAGACCATTTTCACCCAGGGTGCTAATCAATCCGGTGAGATTAGTTACGATCCCGCTAAAAACAGGAACTTCACTGCCAAACAGGACCTCTACTGAGACACCAAGGGCAATCAGCAGCAAAGAAATCTCTGTTATCTCACCAATCCATTTTTTTACCTGTCCAAAATAATTCATTTCTCAACCTCCCCATCCAAAATTATTAATGTTTCAAGACAATATAGTCTTCACTAACAAGTCCACTTTCATAATTCTGTCAACAACAAGCTGACAATTAAAATATAAGAAATGGATAAGAGAATGCAAAACCACAAGATTGAATGGCTATAAAAATTTAATGGCTATACAGCTATGATTTTATAGGACATAAATAGCATCAGCAGACCAAAAACACAACCAGCAGCAACGACGATGGTAGTAAAGATTGCGGCTGGGTGGACTTCGTCGAGTCCAAGCAATCAATTAAAATGACTAATTACCAACTGGCGACAAACTCCGGCCGTCCGGAGCGCAGTAACGCCACGAATCCAACCGATTGACGGTCTTGACCTGGCCGTCCAGAAATACCGCATTCACCACGCCGTCTTCCATATCCGAATCCCGCGCCAGGTGAAACGTGCCGAAACTGTCCCACTTCTCATAAACGCACATGGCCGTGTCGTTGAAGGCATAACTATTGTATGGCCGGGTAATCCACAGATTCTCTTCACCGAAGAAGAAAATCTCAGAATGATGTTTGATATCGGTAATTTTTTTATCGGTCAGATATGAATTCATCGAGTAATTGTAATTCGTTTTAACGGGTACACCCTCGACATGTTCCGGATGAATAGTCCCGAACATATTGGCGATTCTCGGAAAGGCCGGGCAAATGTGAATATCTTTACCCTTCAAATACGGCCAAAAAGGCCCGGCGTACTTCGGATGCTTCTCAAGGTCCCAATCGGGATTATGCCACCTGCAGTAACGGTGAGGCTCGCCGGGATAGGTTCGTTGACTGTAAAAACTCGTCCAGGCGTTGGGCATCACACCGTCACAATCATCAGCGTACATGAACGCCATCAGCCCGTAAGATTTAAGGTTCGATTTGCACCTGATAAATTTCGCCTGCTTCCTGACGCGATTCAGCGACGGTACTAATATGGCCATTAGTATCGCTATAATGGCAATAACAACCAAAAGCTCTATTAGTGTAAAGCCTTTTCGTCTATACATGACGTTTGCCCTTCTCTTTCAAGATAATGAGTTTCGATGGTATAGTCCCGGGCATTCATTTGCTCTCTGGTTTCAGCTTTGCAATGAGGAAACCTGCAGGTGACTCATACTTTGTTTGGGCTCCCGGATATTTCAGGTTGGCCTCTACGCCCAGCTTGTCCATTTTCTCCTTTAGCTTAATGCCGAAAATAACATGATGAACTTTCCAGCCCCGCGCTCTTTTCGCATCGCTCGGTATCGGGGCGTCCGGCTTCATTCCATAACTCATAAAAATGGGCGGATCGTCTGCCGTGATAAGCGACATGGCCGAGACGTCCTTCACAAGCTCTCTCAGTTCGTCGTCTGTAATGTCCCCGACAAGTTCGGCACGATCCCGATGTGCTTTGGTATAGCCCGGAACCCACCTCTTCCACCACTCCATGTCCATAGTAGTCTGCCCGCCGTTGGTCATCACACACGTAAGCCGGGAGGATTCGCGCTTCACTGGCTCGCTGCTCTGTGGGTCGGCCATCTCATCATGAAAGCCCAACCACATGCAGATTTGTGCCCCGGCCGAACCGCCGAATGCACCGAATCTCTTCTTGTCGATATTCCATTGAGCTGCTTTGGAGCGGATGAACTGAAGCGCCCGCAGTGAATCGTGGTGTGCCGCAGGCAGGGGTTTATCCGCAACGAATCGGTACTCAATCGACGCTACCGAAATCCCCGCAGCCAACAGCTCCTTCAGCATAACTTGATTCACCTTCTTGTTAGTGCCACCTCTAAATCCGCCGCCGTGGATATACAGCACCACCGGCGTAGGTTCCTCGCTCTTCGCCTTGTAAAAATCCAGCACGTTCCTAACATGCCGGCCGTATTTCACATCTGACATTGTCGGCTTGATTTGTGGACCTTTCCTGGCTTGTGCCTTAGCGAATAATCCGGCGCACATACTCATACATATCAGAATTGCGGCCATTGCCTTTCTCATAAGATACATATCAAACTCCTTCCTGTTTAGTAAATATTGACTCACTTACCCAGCCATACAGCGATTATATCGCCAACGCTTTAAGTCCTGAATCTCTCAATTATATCATATTCCCATGGATGGTAAGTTGCCATAAGAATTTTTTGCTGAAATTGTTCTGTCACACTGAACCGAACCAATTATTTCTAATTCAAAACTCAAAACTAAACACTCAAAACTAATTTACGGGATCACCCCGAGCGAAAAGGCCTGCCCTGAGGGTAGCCGAAGGGGTTTAGGACTTCATGAAGTTTGGTAGCTCTGACGGTTAGTTTTGGTTCAATGCTTTTTCTAGTTCATTAACATGTCCCACTTTATCAACGACATATTTCTTCTCTTTTTTGAACGCTTTCTTCCAAGCTTCCAAGATACCCTCGTCCAGAAACGCGCGTCTGAAATACGTCTGTCCTTCTATAAATGGTTTTTGGGATTGCACAAACCAGTCAACCCAAAGTTCTTCCCTATTATGCTCTTTCACTAGATCAGCTGCGTGACGAATTGTCGCCCGTGCCAACCTCTCCAAGAATTCCTGCGCACTATTCAACGCAATGCTCAAGCGGTTCGCTGCGGATATGGGAGAACTCTGCCCACGGATATCAATTGTTACTCCACCCAATATTGGAATAACGTCAACCACACTTTGGCTCTCCACTTTTAGTGCGTTCCAAGCTACTAATCCCGCCGGAACTAATATTCCACGCAGACTGACTCTTACAGGTATCATACTCCTCAACATATCCTCCATATCCCATGGAGAAGGTTTCCACCAATCCACATCTACATTATCGCTCATACACTTTAGAGAACCAGCGTATAAATCTTCCAAGATTTTTCTATCATCTCCCCAAGATTTTCTATCACTACTCAAATCTACAGAATTCAGGATCTCAAACACTTCCTTTTTCTCCTTCATATTAAGCTTAACAATTTCTAATGCTTGCTTCCTAAGCCCGGATGCAATGTGTCCCTTATAAGGTGCTCGGCCCATGAAACTCTTATATCGGCTCTCCACATCATCTTTCACCTGTGTATAATCAACGCTAACATGCTCCCCAATGAAATTAAGCCACTTTTTCTGCCAATGGCTAGCGTTTCTTATTTCTCCGCTAAGTCTGTGAAGGTACCATATTGCATCGCCCGCTACCTTTGCCTCTCCGCACATCTGGAATTTGTTGTCAATCTTGAAAAATCCCTCTCTCGGACACGGCTGTCCGTCCTTGCTTTGGAGTAACCAGAACCATACGTCACCCTTAAGCTCTCTCGAAAAATCCCATTTATTTAAAGGTACATGTGAAACAACGAGAATCTCCCTAAGGAAATCCCTCATTACCTCATATCGTTTGCAAATTTGGTCAGTATGTTTCAATACTGAAAACCTCTTAGGTTCCCATTTCCACCTCTGGACTACCCTTGCACGTTTTCTACTCGGACCATATATTCGTACTTCGTACTCCACATTCACGGCAAAAGTGTTCAGCGTCTGAAGCACTTGTGCTTGCCAATCACCTTTCAGGTGCACGGTTACGCGCGTACCGGGTCTCTGCGAGGGGCCGTCTCGATCCTCTGATTCCGCTCGTGGACAAAAAAAATCCCAACTAGGTTTGTTCAACTGCTTGATGACAAAGTATTTTCGAGGACCTTCGATCTTCAAGTGCAAAGGATTATGCCCCGGTCTGTACGTTTCCACCTCAAACCTCTCAGACACCAAAAAACATGACAAAATACCAATCCCAAAATATGAGCACGTGTCTATTATAATCCCTTTCTTCGCCAACCGTTCCCTTTCAATGTCAAATTCCATAGACCGATAGTAGCTCT
>CAZWME010000471.1:0-4828 GCA_964634515.1 uncultured Pirellulales bacterium
AATTGGCTGCCGGCATAATTGAAAATTGCAGGTATATGTGCATAAAGCATTATTCGAAGATACGTTACTTCCATATCCACAACATTTGGATCAACGACCTGCGGTTTTTGCCCCATTATCGTCTCGAATATCCAATACGCCGTCGGCCACATAATCGCTATAACAACCACAAAGTAAACAAAACCCATATATATTGCCTGCCAGAAATAATTCGAACACTCCTGCTTATCGCTTCTGCCAAGACTTTGACTTACGAAGGTGTTAAGGCTTGTCATCAAACCTATTGCAAAACCGCCCGGCAAAAAGCTCACTGCACCTGCAGGCAAAATCGCAGCCAGAGCATCAGTTCCGAGACGTGAAACCATAAACCTGTCAACGAACTGCATAATTGTAAATGATATGGTCGCTACCACCATCGGCGCCGATAGCTTCAGCATATATCTTAGCGTTGTTGGGTCTTCACTGTCACTGGATGAAAGTAGAATTGATTCGTCCGTCATTTTAAGGCTTAGCTTTAACAAAAATCCTGTTTATTCAATCCCAATTTTCTCATCAGCGTATCGGCCGAAATGTTCAAAACCTGTACGTGTTTGACCGGGCTTGTTTGACCGGAGATTATACTGACCGCATTTTTTTTTACATCAAGCTGTCTGGCTAAGAATCTTAAAAGGCATTTATTGGCCTTTCCTCTTTCCGGTGCAGCGGAAACCTTGACCTTCACCATCCCGTCAAGCAGCCCGCAAAAACGCGTCGGCCCGCTGCTGCCGGGCACAATCTTGGCTGTAAAGATAACACCACCATCAACTTCTTGTATCCCAGGATTGGCCATTTCAATAATCAGACCTGATTTTTACACGGATTTAATTTTCGAATCACTCAATGTTTTCCCGAAGGTTCGCACCAATCGCCTGTTGCACATACTTTTCAACCTGCTCTGCAAGCTCATTCATCGAGGCAAGCTGAAAGTCTTCATAATGACCCCCGACAAGCTCACCGTCAAGTGTCCTCTTGTAGATTCTGACACGTATAACGGGAGGATCAGTATCCGATTTACTGAAATCACTGTCTTTATGCTCGGTAAGCTCCACCCGCCAGTCCTCGCTTATGAAAACAAGGCACTTGCCGGTAAAAACAGCCATCGGAAAATAATCACATAATAGCTTAAGTGTTTCCATAGGTAATATATTGATCTCTTCTTATAAACAAAACCTGATTACCCAAATTTTTAATTAACGTATATTACCAAAGATAATGCCAAATGCACGATTTTATTTATTGAATAGTTTGAATATTAAGACCGAGGGCGTCGAATCTGCTTATTTCCGGTATGCCCTAAAGTACGGACTTGTATCAAGGTTGCTTTCTAAATGAAAAAACCCTGACCGATTATTTCTTATTCGGCGAATAATTTTTCAGACAGCTTGCGCCATGCTTCCATTGTACGCCTGAGGTTGTCATGGGCATCACCGCCAATACCGTAACCCTGAAATCCTATCGGGCCTGTGTAGCCGGACCTATTTAGCGTCCTCAGGAACCGGCCAATGTTAAAAGTGCCGCGGTCCAGCGTCTGAATCAGTTGTTTCCAGTCCTTTCCTCCGCTGTCCGCACCATTGATGCTTACAACAAACAAATGAGGCATCGCCGAGATTATCAGCGATCTCATATTCTTTTCATCTTCCGTCCTCAGCCAGTGACACAGGTTGAATGTTATTCCCACGTTCTTACGGTCAACTTTTTTTGCCACTCGTATCGCGTCCTCTACCTTCTCAAGCCAGAAGCCAGTATGAGGGTATAGTGCAACACGCAGACCTGCCTCATCCGCCATATCGGAAATCTCCTGTATGACTTTCACCGCACGCCCATCACCTTCCGTTTGGGACGGCTTGAACTTCTTGCTCAGCACGAAAAGCCACAACATCGTATTGCGTCCTTTAAGTACCTCGATGGCCTCTTTCAATTCCGGCCCATAACTCGGCTGGTCAGCATCGATGTTCGCACCAAGATAAACAGCAAACATCTGCAAATCGTTTTTATCAAGCTCTTTGACCATCTCCCCCAATTCTTTGTCTGCCCTTCCTCCTATCCCAGCATACCCTAATTCCCTGACCATTTCGACCTGCTCTTTTGGGGTTTTGTGTTTATCGTCTTTGGTCGCGGTATCCATCGCAAAGAAAGGAATCGGCCCGGCCGATTCTATCCGGATATTACGATACGCTACAGGCCCGTGGTCGCCCTGCAGCATTAACGGACCTGTTGGTTTTTCGTCGTTATACGCACTGGCTCGCGTCGGTCCGCTTACCTCTACGTCCGCATGAACAACGGTCCCGTTATGAACAACCTTCTCGAATCTTGCATTTGAGACCTTCTGTCCCCGACTGTTAAAACGTGGTGCGCGGAATATGACATCAAAACTCTGCCACTGTCCCGGCTCTCGCGATGCGTTGACTCTCGGAGGACAGCCTTCATAGCCCTTAACCTCTCTATTATCATCCCACCGTTGATAAATACCGCCACAGTCGCCGTGCTTGAGCTTCTTCACACCCCAGCTATCAAGGACCTGAATCTCATAGCGACCGTTAAAATACACGCCGGAATTAGAACCTTTGGGAACCATAAACTCTATATGCGCTTTGACATCGCCAAATTCTGATTCGCTCAAAAGATTTGATGTCCTGCCGGTTGGTCCGTTTATAATTATTCCCTCGCCCGGCTTAACACCAAGAAGCCTGTTATTGTCAGGCTTCATAAACACATCACCGACAATCTGCCATTGTCCCGTTTTGCTGCGCCATTGAGAAAAATCCCTGCCTGTTAGCACAACACTTTTACCACTCTCTTTTGCTCCGGCATCCACAGCCAACGTAAATAGAATCCCGACGAGCAATAAAATTGTCTTAATATTTTTACATACGGCTTTCATAATTCCTCCTTATTCAATAATAAATAATAAAACTCACAGCCGCCAGGGGCTTCGCATCCACCGTGACAACATGCGGTTGGCCTGTTCATCGTTTATAAAGCGTTCCCTGTCAGGATCCCATTTCAGCTTTCGCCCCAACAGCATTGAGATATTGCCGATGTGTGCGATTGTAAAACATCGATGGCCTATCTCCGGCGGAAAGTAACAGTCCTTACGTGATTTCACGCAATCGAGGAAGTTCCGCTGTTCGCCGGCCCGGCACGTATAAAGATGAATCTCATTCGGCCCAATCACCGAATCCAGAATAGACTTAGGCTCGGCTTGCAGTTTCGCCCTCCAGCCGTGATTACCAATCCAGCCCTCCGACCCCTCGAATCGCAGACTCGGAGTACCTGAAGTCACTATCAGCCTGACACCGTCGGCATATTTATATTCGATTTTAAATTCTTTCGCGCTGTTATAAAGTCCCTCCCGCCAGAATTCACCTTTTCCATCCACCTCCACCGGCCCGGTATGTTCGCTGTCGTTCCCCCACTGAGCACCGTCGAGAAGATGTGCTCCCCAGTCGGTCAGCATCCCCCCCGAATAATCATGTATCCATCGAAAGTTCCAGTGAATGCGGTCTTTGGTATATGGTGCGTATGGCGCCGGGCCAAGCCACATATCGTAATCAAAACCATCCGGCACTGGCATAGGCGTAGGGTCTCCCGGCGTGTCCGGCCCGCTCGGTAGCTCAACCCGGATAGTATGCACCTTACCGATTCTGCCGTTACGGACCAGCTCACACATTCGGAGATAAACATCAACCGACCTGTCTTCTGTTGACCATTGGAAAACGCGATTATACCGCTTAACCGTCTCACAGAGTATCCTGCCTTCTTCGACGGTCAGCGTCGGTTTCTCGCACTCTATATCTTTGCCCGCCTTGGCCGCCATTATTGAAATTGGAACATGCCAGTGGTCGGGCGTCGAAATCATCACCGCGTCGATATCATCCCGCTCGATAATTTTCCGAAAATCCTTATAAGTCGCACAATCCTTATTGCCGTATTTCTTGTTCACCATATCGCGGGCTATATTCATGTGACTGGTTTCAACATCGCAAACAGCAACAGCCTGGGAATCTGCGTTTCCCAGAAAGTTCTTTAGATTAACGGCTCTGCCGTGGCCGCCCACACCGATAAAACCAATGGTAATCCGTTCGCTGGCCGCGACTGTCCCCGCTTTTCCAAGTGCCGAAGACCGAACCAAATAAGGAAAACCAACCGCTCCGGCAAAACCTGTGGACTTCTTCAAAAAGCCGCGACGTGAGATATGCCGTCTTGGATTCATACTACAACCTCCAATTATTATTCATATGCACTCAGAACGACAACAGAAACTGCCAGATATACGTGTATCCGAGGGCATCGATGTCCTCCCAGATTTGTTGGACCATTGCCTTGTCACCGGTGATTTCCGGCAAATCCTTGACCCGCTGCTCCCATGGAAAACATACTCCGGGTTTCACCGGTGGCTCAGCCCGGCCTGTCATGCCCTCAACTTTTTTACGTGACTCCACTGATGTCTCTATATCGCAAGGTGGTGTGTCCGTCGGCGCCTCATAAGTTCCAGACGAATAAACACCATACTCACGGCAAACCTGATTCATCATCTTCATATTTTCTATATTAGTATCATCCTGCAGAATGGCTCCGGCGTCCATTATATAACCGCCATCCTTGGCAACTTCTTTGATGACACGCATGCAGAACTCCCGTACTTCCTCAGGTGTCCCCCAGCTCAGCATCATATTCGGGATACCGCCGCTGATAGCGAACTTATCGTGCAGGCTGCGATGGACCTCGAAGATATCGTCATGATCGCAGTGGAAAACGATGCTGCAATCGGGCAGCTCGCGAAATCTCT
>CAZWME010000472.1:0-4825 GCA_964634515.1 uncultured Pirellulales bacterium
GGAACCGGGCCAAGGCAGTGTACCAATTCAGGACGGCCCGTACGTGTTGGGTATGAGCGTCCGTGTGAGCTGTTTGCGCGGCCACCAACTCGATGATATTGCCTACGCCAGCTTGATACCGACCAGCAGCGACGCGGAGACCCTCGTCGGCGCTGGCGACTAATTTTTTGGCCGCTTCGATAGCTTCCCCGGCTTCGGTCAGCATCGAATAAGCCACCCAGATTTCCAATTCCACCCCTCGCAACACGTTCTCGTATTGTGCGGTGGCCGCCCGCAACTCGGACCGTGCCTGTGCCTGACGATACGTCCTTGAGAAACCCGTAAAAAGGGGAAACTCCAAGGAGAGGCCGACGGTCCATTCGTCGCCGCTATTGAGGAACGTCTCGTCTCTCCACCCATAGTCGGCGTTCGTAGACACTCGGGGATAATACTCTGCTGTGGAGGCGTCAACGTCGGCGCCTCGATCAGCGATTTTCGCCAGTACCACCTGGAGTTCCGATCTGGCTTCCGTGGCTTCCTGGAGCAACTGCTCGATGTCAGCGAGTTCTTCTTGGTGCACGTCTTGTGGTAAATCCTCGATATCGAACGTGTGAGACACATGGATTCCCATCACCTGCGCTAGTTTTCCCTGGGCAATTCGCTCAGTACTGCGGGCGTGCACTAGAGCCAAATCGGCATTGGCCTTTTCTGTCTCCGCCGTCACCACGTCGAAGCGTGCGGACACTCCACTCCTGAGTCGCGCCTGGGCGAGTTCCACATTGTACTCGCTCCGTCGAATGTTCTCCTGCGCGACCTCGACCAGCGCTTTGGTCGCCAGTCGCTGATGATAGGCCAGTTCCACGGCCAGAGCTACGTCTTGCAGGACCGTGTTGTGCTGGAAGTTCGCCGCCATCAGCTCTGCCTCGGCACCGCGTACGCGAGCGTTCCGCAAACCGCCATCGAGTATGAGATAACGCACACCAAACAGCGCATTCGTCGCGTTCCAAGGGCTTTCCAACTTCTTTCGCTCATCAAGCATGTCGTTTCGGGCCATGGTACCAGTAAGGTCGAGCTGTGGCCAAAATCCTGACCGCTCTTGGCCGACCTGAAACGCGCGAGTTCGGCTGGCCTGCCATGCAATCCTTGTTTTTGGATTGCGCTCGAGGGCAGTCAAGATGCACTCGGCCAGATTGAGCGTTCTGCTCTCGAATTCGTCAGGGGTTTCCGTGACAATCTTATTGGCAGCGAAGGTGCATGTTGACCAATAGGCGTCCGAGGGTCGGCGTGGGACATGAGCGGTTTCGTCGAAAGGATCACACCATTGGCAACCGGCAAGCAGTGTCATTAGGATCACACATGGACTTCCCACAAGAGAAAGCCACAATGTCCAGATGAATGCCACGCAGAGTCTCTTGTTGCAGCTCATCCATAACTCCTATCACAGTCGTGCAATCCGAATAGACGCACCAAATGACACCCCGGATAACTGATTGGAAGTTTGGTTTCCATATCATAAGTGATTCTACCACATGAAACACGCAGTTCAAGGGGAAAAACACTCAAACTTAGGGGTTTTACCGTAAGCTTTTCCGCAGTAAATCCTTGTGCAGCCAGAAACAGGTGTTTATTGCTTCAGCCAGGCCACCCAACAAACGATATGAAAGAAAGTCAGGATTATCCGGCAACGGCTGACTCAAGCAAACTAAGCGATCACAAATATTCGGATGTGCCTCGACAAGCCAGCCTAAATAAATCATCACCAATACAGCCAACAAAACCAGACGACGAATCGCAGACCAACGAAACGTTCGTATCTTCTCAAGGTTTACCTGACTTTTGAGGAAACGAATTGCTTCTTCGCACTCCCACCTTCGTATGTAGAAACGCAAAACACGTTTTGCGTCCTTAAGATTCTCTAACAACTGCCCCTTGCGGCCTACCTTTATGGCGAGCCACAAGACTCCCATCTCTGACGCAGCTTGCTGCGGCACACTGACATCTTGTCACCAAAATGACACCACAAATGCTAATTTTGCCTATATCGAGTCCGAAATAATGCCAGTTTTTTGCAAAAATTTAAATATTTCTCAGAAATTTTTTACTTCTATCGGATTAAGTATCCGGTAAGAAATAAATGCATCAATCATATAATTCTTTTGGAGATAGCTAAAAAAATAAAGAGGAATTACTAATTGATTTCAGTAATGCCAGGAGAGACCTCAAAAAGACCTCATGTATTAACAAAGGTCTGGCAAAAAATAAGCAATCTGAATAAAATCAAGACTATGGATGTGCTGATATATGGCTCTGGTGCGGTTGGTTTGGGTCTCGCGAGTTGTTTACTCAAAGCGGGAACTGAGGTAGACTTGATAGATAAAAAAGAGGAGATAGTGTCGTCTCTATGTGAACACGGCTTATATAGGACAGGTATTTTTGGAGATTTTAAAGTAGGTCCATCAGGATTTCATAGCCATACTTCACTTCAAGCCTTATCTAACAAAGAATACGACTACATTCTGGTTTGTACAAAGTCATTTGACTCTTGTGCAGCTGCCAAGGATCTTGCAGGCCATAAAAACTTACTCGGTCATAAAGGTAGAATTGTGTTGTGTCAGAATGGCTGGGGTAATGCAGAAATTTTCACAACCTTTTTTGAAAAAGAGCACGTATACAACGCACGCGTTATCACAGGATTTCTGAAGACAAATGAACATTCGGTTGTTATTACTGTTCACGCAGATGCAATTCGCATTGGCAATTTGTTTGATGTTAGTTCATCATGTATGGAATCTCTATGTCGGTCCATAAGTGAGGGTGGAGTACCATGCGAGGTCACAGCTGAGGTAGGAAAATACCTTTGGGCCAAGATGCTCTACAACTGTGCACTTAATCCTTTAGGTGCATTGCTCGAGGTTCCATATGGAGTCTTGGTTGAATATAATTACACCCGTTACATTATGGACCATATTGTTCAAGAAGTTTTTGCTGTTATGACTTTATCAGGTTACGACACACGTTTCCAGACGCCCGAGGCTTTTCTCGATATTTTTTACAACAGACTTGTGCCAGATACCGCACAGCATAGATCATCTATGCTTCAGGATATCAAAGCTGGTAAACAAACCGAAATCGATGCCTTAAACGGGGCTGTTATCGAGCTGGCAAAGATGCATGGCATTGATGTCCCATACAATTCCGTTGCGTATAATTTGGTGAAGTTTCTTGAGGGTGAAATTGTTAATCATTACCATAGGATTGAATAGTGAAGTCGATATCATAATGTGCTATACTTATCCCATAAAATGGAGCATAATTTAAATCTTTTTTAGTTAGCAAGTCACAAAATTTTCGAGCAAATGTTTGATTCGAACAAACAAAAAGGTTATAATTTAGAATATAGTTTTAGCAATCAAGCTCCTGCGGGAATCTCGCTTTTTCCTCTCCCTCCGCACCGCGGGAGCTTTTTTTCTTTGTTCGATAACAATGAAGTGAATTATAATGATGCTAAACATACAGGGAGTGTTTCAGTGCAGTTTATATGGCAAATCTAGAAAAAAATCAGAAATGTAAGTCGTTAAAGTTACCTAACAAGCGTCTCTGGAAGATTGCATAGGATTTTGAGTGAATGTTTGGATTTTCAGCTATAGGGGCGGCGACGCTTCTGAGGAGTGTTGTATTGGGTTACTGGACAAACATACATAGAGTTAAAAAATGAGCCATTCTATTATTAACCGTAAGATTATTGTTGTTTTCATTGCAGTAGTTGTTGGCTTGCTTCACTTCATCACAGGTCCAAGGTACAATGGTCCTTTCCCAGTTTTTGTCAACGGTTATATGATCGATATTCTACTTCCATTTGCCATGTACTTGGTTCTTGGTGTTGCCAAGCAATCGATCTTACGTAGCGGTTTTGCCAGGGGAGTCTTTGTATTCTCCATTGGCGCAATTACGGAAACGTTGCAGTATTTCGATGTCCCGATCTTTGGTCGAACATTCGATTTGCTGGATTACTTAATGTTCGGATTTGGGATCGGGCTTGCAGTATTTTTCGAGAAGTTTGTGTTGTGTAGAATCACAGAAGGGATGTCTCCTAGGCCAGGCAATGGTATTTAAAATTTAGATGTTATGAAACTCTTTTATTATTGATGATTTCGGGTTCTAAAAACGAGGTAAAAAAAATGGTGAGAAATAGTTTTTGTTGTGCAGCAATCTTCTGTCTATGTGTTTTCACTTTTACGTTAGAGGCAACAGAAGTTCCGCCCATCCCAGAAGGTTATACAGACGAACTGGCTGTCAAAACGGCAATCCTGCTTGGCCAGATAAAGTTGATCGATGCGGGAAATGTTTCCACACCAAATAATATTAAAGAAATTCTCAATATCAAATACGGAGTTGGCGGCGAACGTAGACTCCATTTGGACCTGTATCTGCCTAAAGGCCGCAAAAAAGCCACTCCTGCCGTCATCTTCATTCATGGTGGTGCCTGGAAAGGTGGCAAACGCAGCGACATGAAGTTTTATTGTGTGAAATTTGCTGAAAAAGGATACGTCACCGCCACTGTGACATACCGGCTGACGGGTGAGTCTCCATTCCCCGCTGCGGTGCATGATGTCAAATGCGCGGTTCGGTGGCTGCGTGTTAATGCTGTCAAATACAAGATCGACCCAGAAAGTATCGTGGTATCGGGCAACTCCGCCGGAGGCCATCTCTCTATGATGATCGGTTATTCAGATAATCCATCGCTTGAAGGCAGCGGCGGAAACAACGGAGTTAAGAGTAGTGTCTGTGCAGTTGTCAATTTCTATGGGCCTACTGACCTAACCACTGACTTCGCCAAAAAGCAGGG
>CAZWME010000473.1:0-4814 GCA_964634515.1 uncultured Pirellulales bacterium
ATTTGTCGAAAAGGGAAAAATTGATGCAAAGTAAGTATTTACAAAGGCTTATGAATAAAATGCGGCTATGGGCCAAAAAAACAAAGCCAATTCAAACCCAATCAAACCCAATCAAAGCCAATTTGCTCGTATTTGCACGAAAAACGGTATATACTTCTGGAAAGAAAAACTATGGCCAAAGTAATGGAGAGACAGTTTTGAATAAGCTAACAAGAAGAGATTTCTTAAGAGCGATGGGAATAGGTGCAGCCGCTTTAATCGCAACCCATCTAACAAACGCTTCAGACAGAGACAGGCAAACAAACATCGTCATTATCATTGGCGACGACATCGGATACTCTGATTTCGGCTGCTACGGCGGTGAGATTCAAACGCCACATATCGACAGAATCGCTGCCGGCGGCATTCGCTTTACCCAGTTTCACAGCGAAAGTATGTGCGCTCCTACGCGGGCCGCCCTGCTGACAGGTCAGTATCATATTCGCGGATACAACTCCGGCAGGAACGTTACAATCGCCGAGGTACTCTCGAAGGCCGGCTACAGAAGCTGTGCCGTGGGCAAATGGCACAACGTGGGCGAGCCAATACTCAACCGAAAAGCACCGCTCGAACGCGGTTTCGGTAATTTCTTCGGAACTCCACAGGGATGCGGCAGTTTCTTCGCTCCGCTGACCCTGAGCCGGGACGGCAAGCCGGCTGAAGAACAATGGAAAAAAAATAAAGACTTTTATTATACCGACGCTATCAGTGATAACGCAGTGAGATATATAAAGGAAACCCCGAAAGAAATCCCGCTTTTTCTCTACACGGCATACACCGCGGCACATTGGCCCCTCCATGCTTTGCCTGAAGATATCGAAAAACAAAAGGGCCGATACGCCATGGGCTGGGATAGGCTTCGCCAACAGCGCATCGAACGTATGAAGAATATAGGTATCGTCAAACCCGATACTCCGCTTTCGCCGCGGCACCAGAATGTGCCGGCTTGGAAAGATGAGAAACACAAGCAATGGCAGCAGCGGCGAATGGAGGTTTACGCCGCCCAAATAACCCGCATGGACAAAGGAATAGGACAAATTCTTAAGGCCCTAAAAGAAACGAACCGGCTCCAGAACACGCTGATTATGGTACTTGTGGATAACGGCGGCTGCCACGTCGAGTACAAGCAGTCGCGCACCGGGGCGTTTCTGAATAAACTGACCCGCGACGGCCGAAAAATCAAAACAGGCAATCGCCCGGATGTAATGCCGGGGGCCGAAGACACCTGGCAGAGCTATGGATACGGCTGGGCAAACGCAAGCAATACGCCGTTTCGCATGTTTAAGCAATATGATCACGAAGGCGGTATCTGTGTGCCACTGATAGTCCAGTGGCCAAATGTTATCAGCCGCAGCGGACAAATCACACGCCAGGTATGTCACGTTATGGATATCCTGCCAACGGTCATTGAGGCCGCAAGTGTTAAGTATCCCGAAACTTTTCATGGTCGACGAATTGATCCGGCTGATGGAAAAAGCATGGTTCCAATCCTCACGGGAAAAAAGCGTCAAAATCACGAAGTTCTGTTCTGGAAATTTTCACATGGCTGCGCCGTGCGGCAGGGAAAATGGAAGCTTGTAAGGATGGACAAAGAGCCGTGGGAGCTTTATGACATAGAAGCCGACCCTGTCGAACTTATGAATTTGAACAGGAAGTATCCGGAAAAAGCAGCCCAGCTCGAAGCTCTGTGGGAGAAGTGGTATAAGAATTCTGCACAAAAGAAGCCCGGCGAAAAGAAAAACAGAAAATGAAGGGAAACTGGCTATTCAACATACCAATCGTAACTTAATTCAGGAGAATCATAAACTTCGGTAAAGGGCCTGCCCAGTTGCTCACAAAGCGACTTTAATCCCTGCATCCGCTCGTAACCGACGCTCTTTAAAAAATTATTTCGCGCAGCGATATCTAATGTCACCGCCTCTTTCCAGACAGCCCGACCGGCCATTACACCGCTCGCTCCGGCCCGGCATGCAACGCGTACCTGCTTCATAAAAGTATCGTAAGAAACACCCGCCGACAATAACACCCACGGAACCTCACTTGCATCGGTCAACTCTTGGCAGGCATCGAGCCAGATATTTTCATCCGGTTCGGCGCTGACATCGACTGGAAATTCAGCTTTGAGAATATCAACACCCAAAGGAACCAGCCGCCGCGCAGTTTCAATTACGACCTGACGCTTTTCTTCGGGCGGCACGGATTTGTTCTGATCGTCGCAGGCATAAGATAACGGTTCAAGGAAAAACGGTATGTCATATTGCTCACAATCGCGGGCCACCTTCCGGACAAGGCTCTCCCGTTTGCCTGCCTGAGGGGCTTGCGGATTATAGTAAAGCAGCATTTTCACACCTGATGCCCCCATACGAACAGTCTTTTCAACAGACCAGTTCTCAACCAGACCGGTCGTACGATTTAACGGATCGCCTGTCGAGCCGGCATCCAAAGCAACAATCAATCCGGTGCCGCCCGGCATCGAACCATCCGCCACACACTGCCCGGCGGCAGTTTCCGGGTCCAGCAGAACTGCGGACGTCACCGGAGCCAAATGCCGCACAATATCTCTTTTTAGAGATGTCAATGCTTCAATTTTTTTGCCTTCAGGAGATTCTTTACCCAGTGAACGACGAAGCGGACCACGGTGGTCAATCGCTACTATGTAAAAAGTACCCCTCGAACCGGCTGTCTGCTGCAACCTCCGCCACTTACCAATGGTCATTGACACGGTTGAACGCCTCCTTTATTAAACTCCCTGCACCCGCAGATATTCACGGTTCCGCCGGGCGCTTTCCTTCGGTGAGCCCATCCCCGGCAAGACATCCTGCTCAACAACAATCCAGCCGTCATAATCGTGCTGCTTTAACCAGTTAAGCATCGCCGGAAAATCAACACAACCCTGTCCGAGTTCACAGAACACTCCTCTTCGAACCGCCTCGAAATAATCCCAGCCTTCATCGCGTGCGCTGTCGGCGATTTGCGGATGACAATCCTTAAAGTGTACATACCAGATACGTTCGGTGAAAAGCTCGAAGGCTTCAAGAGCAACCTTTGGGTCGTTTTTTCCGCACCCATAAGTATAGTGGCCAGTGTCAAGCACAAGCCCTAATAAGTCCGAATCGGTCATTTTAAGCAAACGGGCAACCTCATCGGGCCTCTCAATAAATCCGCCGCAATGATGATGAAATACTGTACGCAGGCCGGTTTGGGACTTCACCGCCCGGGCGATATCCTCTGCGCCGCGGGCAAAAACCTTCCACTGGTCATCGGCCAGACTCATTTGTGGATTTGTTCGGCCGGCATTTTTTGTCCGAACCGCATCGGTCCCATTATCGTCGGCAAGCGCGAGAAATGGTAATTGATCATAGCCGCCCTTTTCGGCAACATCCGCCAACAAGCGGGCAATCTTTAATGATTCGGTAATACCGGCTTTATGAGCATCGGCATCCTTTAGCGCCACAGGCACAAACGCACCAAGCATAACCAATGCCCGACTGGCCAGCTCATCGTGCAACTGCTCGGGCTCTGTAGGCATATAATCCCAGTCGCCTAATTCAGTTCCTCCGTAGCCAGTTTCCTTCAGCTCATCGAGCATTTGCCCATAAGGTATCGCCTGGCCATCAAGGCCTTCAAATTCCAAAGAGCCCCAGGAGCATGGAGCATTCGCAATACGAATTTTTGACACGCAAGACCTCCTCTTGCCAATGGTGAATATTTATCAGGTCAGTTTGTCAGTTTGAGTTAAAAGTAAAATCGCTCATGCTTACTATTTTGTTCCCATTCTTTACGAGCCTTTTTAACGCTCTTCATTTCACTTACTTCCGCCACTGGCACATCCCACCAGCTTTCATAACCCGGCACACCCACATAGCGGTCGTTGCGAATATAAATCACCGTGGTCCGGTCGGTTTTTTTGGACTCTTTGAACGCCTTAACAAAATCATCATAAGTCTTGCACTCAATAACATGAGCACCCAATCCACGTGCATTCATGGCAAGGTCAACCGGAAGGGCTTCGGGCTTCTCTGATGTATCATCAGGAAGTTTGTTATCGCTCGGATAAGCATAACGTGTACCGAATCCTTCCTGACCCAGGTAACGGCTAAGTCCGCCTATGCTGTTAAAGCCCCGATTGTCCATTATAACGATAGTAAGCTTATATCCTTCCTGTATGGAAGTGACAATTTCATTGCACAGCATAAGGTAGCTGCCGTCGCCGACCATAACGACTACTTCCCGCTCGGGAGCGGCCATTTTGATACCAAGTCCGCCGGCAATTTCATAGCCCATACAACTGTATCCATATTCAAGATGGAAATTTTTCGAATGCCGCGTACGCCATAACTTATGCAGGTCGCCGGGCATACTGCCTGCGGCGTTTATCATTACGGCATCAGGCTCGCTCAGCTCGTTGACTGCGCCGATTAATTCACCCTGACTCGGCAATGGCTTATTACGAATGGCGTAAATTCGGTCCACCTCTTCCTGCCATTGGTTATGAAGCTGCTGTGCCTTTTGCTGATAGTCCTCCTCGACATGATAACCTTTCAGAAGTTCGGTTAGTTCTTCAAGAGTTACCTGCGCATCGGCCAGTAACGGCAGGGCAGAATGCTTGAACGCATCAAATTCAGCAACGTTAATATTCACGAAACGAACATCCGGATTCTGAAAAGCCGTCTTGCTTGCCGTGGTAAAATCGCTGTATCGTGTACCAATACCAATAACCAGATCCGCATCGCGTGCTATACGGTTCGCAGCGAAGTTCCCCGTAACACCCATCG
>CAZWME010000474.1:0-4813 GCA_964634515.1 uncultured Pirellulales bacterium
AAAGCTAAGTTTATTATTAAAAGTCCTCGAAGGTGAAAATGCCCAAACCCTTGAGAATCAGTACAGACTTTTCCACGAAAGAGCACTGCCCGACCTCGCCAAAAATATCAAGTGCGGCAACTCACTCATCGGTCCCGACTTCTATGAAACAATAGACCCCGAATCAATTACCGATGAATTCCGTAAAAAAATAAATCCTTTCGATTGGCACGCCGAATTCCGAGATGTATTTAGCCGTAAAAACTCCGGCTTCGACGCAGTAATTGGAAATCCACCTTATGTTCGTGTTAGGCAGTTGAAAACTGATACCCCAGTTGTCGCCGCGCATTTAGAGAGCAAATATAGATGTGCCATTCATGTTTGGGATGTTTATTTATTATTCCTTGAGAAAGCGCTATCTCTAATAGGATCGAAAGGTTTAGTATCATACATTGTTCCAATACAGACCTTGCACCAGCCAAATTGTGAGAGTCTGCGCAGCATTCTTGTCAACGAGACATCTATTGGCAGCATAGCTAACTTGTCCCAAATAAAAGTTTTCCAAAAACCTATTGTAAAAAACTGCATCATCGTCACCAAAAAGCCACATGAGAAGAATAATATGATCGCAGTGTCTGAACCTGGGCACATAAGAGACTTGGTAGAAATTCCATTTGATAGGTTATGGCCTCAAAATTCTGTAACAGAGCGCAACGGTTACAGTTTAAAGACAGACCTCTTATCTTCTAAGAGTTTGCTCTGCGAAAAAATAACTAAATTAAGTCAGACATTGGGAGAACTTTATTACGTAACGTTCGGTATGAGGTCATGTGCAAAAGGAAAAGGTAAAGGAGGAAAAGATAGACTCGTGACGACTAATGCTAGAGAAGCTTTTGCGAAGCCTTATCTTGAAGGTCGAGAGATTACCCGATACTCGATAAGCCCATCAGGACGGTTTATAAAGTATATACCAGATGACATGTACAGTCCGAGAGATCCAAGATTGTTTGAAGTTAAAAAAATAATCTCCCAAACAATGCTTTCGAAAATGAAGTTAATTGCAACTTTAGATACCGACCATTTCTATGTGGAGCAAAGTTTACTTTGTATAATCCCTCACGGTATTTTGACTCCAGCGCGAGATGCAACAAACCCAGCATTAGAATTCGTTCTTGGAATTTTAAACAGCAAAGTTGCGAGTTTCTATTACAGTACTAAAATCATCGATTATTCATTAGGGGGAGGGCTAGTTCACGCCACACCTGGTGCCCAGGGCAAAATTCCTGTACCTAAACTGAATATGAAGAACAAAACTGATGTTGCCAAACATAACAAAATGGTAAAATATGTTGAGCGGATGTTGGATTTACACAAGAGGTTAGCCACCGTTAAGATTCCGGACGACAAAACCAAAATCCAGCGCCAAATCAATACGACCGACAAACAAATCGATATCCTTGTTTACGAACTTTACGGCCTGACGGAAGAAGAAATTGCCATCGTCGAAGGGGAAAATGAATGATTTTGCTGGAAAAACTATGTTGAAGCAGGAATAGAGTTTTTTAAGTTATGGAAATACAAGGACTTAAAAAGAATAAAGTTTTCCTTGGAATTTGTCGAAATTTAGTGTATAATATATGTAACATGCCTGCCACGCCTCTTGCCTATGGCAACGCGAAACACTGGCGGGCTTTCTTTTTTTGTGGCGCAGATATTGAATCGAATTCTGGCCATCCGACCTATGCTAAACAATAAAGATAAGGACTGGGATGGAATTCGAAACGAAAAGATATTTGCTGTTTTCCTGATTATAAAGAAACTGACTCGCTTTGGCGGTAACTGGGACGAGTGGAGCGGAAAACTACTAACGTTGTTGGGAGAGTTTCCTAATGTGGATGTGACCAGGATGGGCTTTCCAGATAACTGGAGGGAATATATCTCTTTGTAGAATTTAATAAAAATGATATGGGAGAGGAGATTGTGAGCAAGAAAGCCCCGTATCAAATGATGAATGATGATTGACCCGTGCTTCGCCAAGGCTTCGCAGTGTAAGCTTCTCCACTTCGCCCCAGGGGATTCGTAAATCGCAAGCCGCGTCGGTCAAAGCTCGTATAAAACTTCTAAACTCACGGGCTTAAAAGGTCGATTTTCATCAAAATGCAGTTTCTTTTTTTAAAAGATAAGGCAAATTTTCTTTGACAATGCATCTTATAAGTCGATAATGAGCGCTACTTGGTATTTTATCGGATGTATATAGTAGAGCCAACGGATTGGCACCACGCAGCGCGCCTCTCGGCTTAATCAGGCTACTTTAATGACAAGTGAAACAAACTACGATACTGTATTTGGCAAAATGGCGATAGAGCAGGGACTGTGCACCGATAAGGAGCTTCAGCAATCGCTTGAGGAGCTAATATCCCGCAGCAAGGTCAATCCTGCAATACTACAAGACCTCATGGTCGAGCTGGGCTATATCACAGAAACCCAGGCCGAGCGGCTAAAGACCGGCATTAAGGAGAGCAAGGCCGCGGCACATCAGATCCCCGGCTATAAGATAGTCGGCAAGCTCGGCGCCGGTGCGATGGCCGTCGTTTACAAGGCAAGGCAATTGAGTCTGAACCGGATGGTTGCGATAAAAATTCTCCCCAAGCGATTCACTGAAAATCCCGAGTACGTCGAACGCTTTTACAAAGAAGGCCAGGCCGCCGGCAAGCTCAACCACCCCAATATCGTCCAGGCCATTGATGTCGGCGAAGCTGGCGGCTACCACTATTTCGTTATGGAGTATGTGGAAGGCAAGACTATAGCCGATGATTTGACGGCCGGAAAGGTTTTCGAAGAAAACGAAGCCCTGGACATGATTATTCAGGTCGCCAGCGCACTGGCTCACGCTCACGCCCAGAGTCTTATCCACCGTGACGTCAAGCCAAAGAATATAATGATAAGCAACAACGGTACAATCAAGCTTGCCGATATGGGTTTGGCCCGCGCAACGACAGACATCGAAGCCGCACAAAGCGAGGCGGGCAAAGCTTATGGGACGCCCTATTACATCGCACCTGAACAGATTCGAGGCAAGATAGACATCGACGGCAGGGCCGACATCTACGGACTGGGAGCAACGCTGTATCACATGTTGACCGGCCGCGTGCCGTTTATGGCAGAGGATTCCGCGGATGTTATGCGAAAGCACCTCAAGGAAAAACTAATTCCACCCGACCATATAAATACCTCACTGTCGGCAGGGGTCTCCGAAGTCATTGAAATTATGATGGCCAAGAAAAAAGAAAACCGCTATAACGACATTGAAGAACTTCTGGTCGATTTAAAAGCGCTTCGTGAGGGCCAGACTCCCCTTCAGGCGCATAAAAGATTTGATGTTTCAATGCTCCAGCAGTTGGAAAACGGAGATGTAGTAGAAAAAGAAGAAGTTTACAAAGAAGAGGCCGTTGCCCTGTACCGTATGGCGATATTGATTTTAAGCACAGTATTGGTCGTGTCCTTCGTGATTATTCTTATTCTTCTGCTTAAATAATCAATATCATAGTCGCCCGAGGCACTGCTGCCTGTTTCGGTGAAAGCGGGCGGCAGGATTCGCTTAGGGCGGAGTCAATAATCCTTAATATTGCCATCCCCGCAAGCTGTCAGCTATGTCTATGAAGGTAAGTGACCGGGGACAATAATAAATCAGCTTATGCCTCGAGGCGGTGCACATTTTTCGTCGGAGGAGCTTGCTTGTGTCCTCAGCTATTACGACATGGGCATAATCCTCCAGGTCAAGCCCTTGAGCGGTGGTAATAAATGTGCGCCGAAAATGGCGATAGTTTCCGAACAGGGTAAATACCTCTTAAAACGCCGGCCTAAAGGCAAAGATGACCTGTACAGAGTTACATTCGCACACGCAGTGCAAAGTTATCTTGGTACTAAATCGTTTCCGGTGACCTCTCTGGTTGCTACGCGCAATGAAAACAATACTATCCTTCAATTGAATCACCATATTTATGAGCTTTTTAAGTTCGTTACCGGCACGCGGTACGACGGCTCGCCGGAAGCAACTATCGATGCTGGTCGAAAATTAGCTGAATTTCACCAGCATTTGTCCGACTTCACCTACGAGGACGCCTTTGGCGGATTAAAGGGTTGCTTCCATGACTCTTCGACGGTTCGCAGGCATTTGAAAATGCTCGGTTCCGACAGGTCCAATCCAAATAAAAAACTGCGTGCCACGGCCGATACACTTATGACGCTTTATGACAAATCGAGCGTTAGTGTTAACGAATGCGGGTTTGACTCGTGGAAACAGCAGGTGGTACACGGCGACTGGCATCCGGGTAACATGCTCTTCTGTAAAGACAAGCTCGCAGCGGTGCTTGACTTTGATTCTGTGAGGATTGCCCGGCCGATGACAGACCTTGCGAACGGGATGCTTCAATTTTCCATAATCGGCGGCAAGCCGAATCCTGCCGACTGGCCGGACTATTTCGATCAGGACAAACTCGTTCAGTTCCTCGGTGGCTATCGCAAAGTAATAAAGCTGAATAAAGAGAAGCTGGGATCGCTGATTGATTTGATGATCGAAACGATGATAGCCGAGGCGGTGCTGCCTATAGTGGCGACCGGGCTGTTTGGGCATCTGAGCGGCGAGGGCTTTTTGAAAATGATTCTGCGTAAATCGAAATGGCTTAATAAAAATCATAATAAGCTGGCCAAGACATTCTAAATGATAAGTGATTAATGATGATTGATTATTGGGTTTGTTTGGGTTTGTTTTGGCTTTGAATTGGGTTTGTTTTTTTGGCCCATAGCCACATTTTCTTCATAATCGCTTGTAAAT
>CAZWME010000475.1:0-4756 GCA_964634515.1 uncultured Pirellulales bacterium
TCAAAAAGTCGTCCCCAACATGCGATGGGACTTGTTTTAGAATATCCTCATTTTCGTATTGCATTAGCCCCTGGGTGATTTTTTCGAAAAATTTCAGACCTTTAATATTACCAATGTCAGATGGTCCTTTGCGGATTTGTTCTCCATGTATATCAATCACGGTTTCCGTTTTGCCGTCATCATAGAACGTAGTACCATTATCTTTTTTGGCGAGGATCTTTCCGTTGGCAAGCCATCCTTCTAAAGAATTGTTTATCCGATTCTTGCGAAATTTAAGCTCGTAAAAATGCACATAATCGACTTGTTTGGCGTTTGTAGTAACATTTGCCCAGGTTACACTTGCAATATCAGGCCCGCCTGTAATGCCCAATCCTAAAGCCACAGTAACGATTATCACCGCCGCAGCGGCTAATTTTGTTATATTACTCTTCATAATTATTCTCCATATTTTTTGCTCACTTGGCTGCTGTCCGCTCATGTGTTCGGTCAACTTCTTTCTTGTCCGTTCCACATCGTGGGCGGCAACCTCAGAGTCTGGTTCATACTGTGAAATAACTTCTAAACAACGCTTAATTTCTTTCTCATCAATTTCCGACATAATATCAACTCACCACAACGCTATATGCATTTCTACTGGATTAACTTTTTTCTTTAGCAAACATTTCTCTTAGCTCAGTTATGGCTTTCGAGCATAATGCTCGCATATATTGCGGTTTTTTACCGAGACGCCGCCCGATTTCCTCGTAAGAATCCTGCTCAATATAACGCATCACGACTACGTCCCGAGCTAAATCAGTCAGCTTCGAAGCAGCATCGAGAACTTGTTCCAGCTCTTCGGCTTGAATCATTTTCCCCAGTGCCGATGGGTTATCCTTTGGAACCGGGCAATTCTCTTGCATTATTTGGCACGTTACCTTTTGCTTTCTGCGCCATTCGAACGCAAGATTTATGGCAGTGCGGTAAGCATACGCAAAAGGATCGTCTGCTATATCGAACCCGCTGGAATTCCATAGCCTTATGAAAAGCTCCTGCAGCAAATCTCCTACAACATCCTCGCACCGCGTCAGTCGTCCCAGAAGCCTGTGCAGACGTTCTCCCGATGTATCCAGTAGTTGCAGAATCTTTTTTTGCCGCTCTATCAAAAACTGTCCTCGATGCTTCTTTTATTACTATTTTGCCATGGCCTTCACTATTATAGATGAAATTCACATCGAGCGCGCACCTCATTTTTTTCAACTCCAATGCTTCCACTTCCAAACAAAAAATAGGCCGAGCTCAATCAGCCCGGCCTTTGCTATAAAAAGTTAGGTCAGAATTTTTTCAGGTTATCTGAATGGGAAAGTTCCACTTTACCAACAGGCCCTTCCGCGGGAATTACAAACTGCGACGGCTGGTCGCGAACAACACAATCCATCTTAACACATACATAGACATAATGTTTTAGCAATCAGTTTCCGGAGACGATATAATATCGGCCTTTGCTGCTCTTTTCGTTGCTCAGTCTCATTTTCAAGCTGTACTTACCATGCTTTCCAAAGTAGTTTTTACTCGCATAGGGGACAATGAGATGGCCTTCAATTTCTGCTGGCTGGACTTCACCAAAAACGTACTCGACCGGTTCTTCCTTTTTAAGAGCCTTGCGATTCCATGTCGCCGAGCCGGGCCAGTATATTGCCATTTCGTCATAATTCTTAGCGTTTCTTGCTTGCCAGTACGCTATCGCAAGATCATGAGCTTCGGGCCAGCTCTCCCTTGTGTCGATCACCGAGATCGCTTCTTTAAAAGCCTTGTCGTAGGCAGTTTTTTCCTCTTCTTTTTCACCGCGGACTGTTTTTGCCGACCTGGGGACACCCACATCGTAAATACTTTCAGGTCCCTTTTCAGGGTAGTCAAAATAAAAATTTCCTTCAATTTCCAGTTTGCCGGCTTTGTCGTAAGCTTTCTGATTCACGAAAAGCACGACGTTCCTCTCGGCCTCGACTGTCATCTCGACTTTCATATCCATGTCCATGTCGCCCACAAACCCGCTGATCTTGAAAATCGTCGCATTCTTTCCCTTGTATTTCCCCGGCTCCCGAACGACGTTCTTGCCGGCTTGCTCGAATCGCTCCATCACAAGTCTGGGAAAATACAACGCCGAGCCACCCATTGCGGAGAACGCGTCAGCCGTGCCACGTGAAATCGTGACCGTGTTGGAATCAGGATCATAGACTTGGAATACCTGTTTCAAATCGTCATGGAACCTGATCTCACCGTCGGCCCATTTCTTGACCAGTTTTCTCCGTTCAAAGCAGACCCAAGCCTCAACTCCTACACCTGTTCCTTCCACGACGGCATGCATCCATGTCATTTGTTTCATGTTTTCTGTTATTTGTGCGAATGAGACTGTGGCGACGTCGATGGAGCCGCCGGATTGGTATATGACTACATACGCTCCAATAATTATCACCGCCGCCGCGGCGAGTTTTGTTATGTTACTTTTCATGATTATTCTCCAGATATTCTGCTCTTTGGCAGATGTTTTTTTGCCTTTCGATTTTTCAAATGCTTCAATGACATCACCAAGAACTGCGTCGTCAGTTGTGACATTTGTATCGATGTTTATATTTTTAAGTAACTTTTCTATATTTTCTGCCGGTCTCATAATTTTACCTCACTATTCAAAATTGACCGCAGTTTATCCAGTCCATAACGGTACCGGCTCTGGGCGGTGTTAATTGAAACGCCCTGCAATTCGGCAATTGCCTTAAATTTCATTTCGCCCTGAGCGTGCAGGATTATTACTTCCCGCTGCTGATACGGAAGTTGTGTCATCGCGTTATTTAGCAGCCTTAATTGCTCGCTGTCGATAATCCATTGCTCCGGCCTTGTTAAATTCGACATCTCAGTCCCGGCTTCATCGTGGCTGATAGCTTCCCGCCGCTGCCCGGCCTTATTTGCGTTACGCACGCGATTAACTACACTTGTTGCCAGATAGCTCTTGAAATTACCGCTGATTCTTAATTTCTCGGTAGATTGGGCAATTGATACGAAACAATCGTGCACAATATCCTCGGCGGCGGCCCTGTCATTCAGCAGACCAAATGCCAGCCTAAGCAGATTATCCTTGTACTTCTTATAAATACGGCCCAGAGCATCGTTGCTGCCGTGCTTTAATCGCCATATAAGCAGCTTATCTTCTATCATCTAAATCCTGCACGTTTTTCTGATGGAACGATCGTTCATCACCTGTAACACAATCGAGCCGGCCGGTTTAGTCTAAATAAAATCAATTATTTTCAGCTTCGCGTTTAACTCTGCGCATGATTATAGGAATATACTCGGCAAAGCCTGAAAATCTTATAAAAAACTTTAAAATCTGTTTTCCACGGTAATACAATAAAAAACAGCAAACTACCCGTATCAATTGGCTAAGCCGTGATTTTCTCGGCGTTACGTCATAAAGTCACACACAAAATCTGTCGATTCTCAACTCAATCAAGTCATCAATGAGATAAGTAAGAGATTTGAAGGGTGTTCACATTATGGATAAAACAGACGAGCGAAGAACAGAACAAAGACTACGTTATTATTGGCCTATCTGGTTTGCTGAGAATTTCGACGACTCACTTGCCCAGGGGCAGATGGTGGATGTCTCAAGCAGGGGTGCCGCTTTTACCTGCTATGCCAACGATGGTTGTCCCTACCCGGGCCAAAATATAACCGCTCGTTTTAGCGTTCCCCATTATGGCCCGGATGATTCATTCGATATGGCAAATTTCACACGCTCGGCACATGTTTGCCGGGTGCAGAATGTAAATAGCTTTTTACGCCGTATTGCCGTTCAGTTCGCCGAACCTCTGCCATTCAAGCCCGGCGAAGAACAAGATGCTGCCGAATCGTACGCACAAACAAAAGAAAGTTGACATCGTAGATTGTTCAACGAATGCAACAGGCCGGGCAATTCTTCTAATATGGCTTAAAATTCCTCATCCAATGCGGCCAGTCACTCGTCTGTGCACCGCCTGCTGTTGTCCAGAAGCCGTTTCTGTTGAACTCTTGATGCCATCTGAGCTTCCACAACTCTTTAAGCCCCACACTTCTAACAGACCAGTCCATGAAAACCATATTTATTGTCCCGTTGTGCCTGTCAATACAGAAATGCTTCATTTCATGGGCGGCGCTCACCCACTGATCCCGAACCTGGGGAGGAGTTATCCGGTTGGACCCGGAACTGCCGTTCTGATAAAAGGGCCCGCCTCCCCTCCACATCGAATCGGCAAAAATGGGTATCTCATTGCCACCTTTGGCATCCATTGTTCTCCAGTTAAATTCAACCGGACGTTGTTGAATCACAGTCTGTCCCGGCCGTACATTAAAAAGCCAGCAATTAGCACCATAACTGGCTTCCTCGCGCCGGTCGCCTGTTCCCCCTGTTCCCATGATGTATGTCTTAAACGCTCCGCCATGGCTTGAAAAGTTTGCACCTTCCGTCAGCCGCTTTTTGGCCATCGGACATATCAGAATGCCTGCTTTTGTCCGGTATAAACTCCGAAGAGGTACTACCCAGTTCCCGCGAGGCCAGCCAGTGGAGCCTTGACCCTCCATACAGAAGTAGCCGTCGTTGTCCTGGCAATACATCGACCAGACCTGTCCCCATGAGTGCAGGTTCACCTTGCACGCAGCCGACCTTGCCTGCTTCTTGGCCCGATTCAGTGCCGGCATCAATATCGCCATCAATAATGCGATGATGGCTATTACGACTAATAATTCAATT
>CAZWME010000476.1:0-4742 GCA_964634515.1 uncultured Pirellulales bacterium
CTTGTACAAGTGTATTAAGAAGTGAATAAACACTGTCACTCTGATTACTTTTAATATATAATTCTCCAAGCAGCTGACATAATGTACGCTTGGCAACAGGCTGGTCGATACGCTCTAAAGCCTCTTTAACAATTGTTTCACATTTTTCTTTATCACCTTGCCGGTCTAATAAATTTGCAAGATATATTACGGGATCAATATCCTGTGGAAATTTCTCCAACGCTTTTAATAATTTCAATATTGCTTCATCAGTCTTATCCTGAGCAATAAGTAAATCAACTTCAGCCATAGTAATCTTTATATGTGAAGGATTTTCTTTTTCCAATTGAGTTAATAACAACCGGGCATCTTTGAAATTACTTTGCTTCAGTGCATGCTGGAACTTCAAAAGTTTGAACTCATAAAGGTTGCATTCCATCTTTTCCAAGTCTTGTAACGTTTGAGCAATTTCGCGCGTTGAGCCTGCTGCCTGCAATTGCATATGAGCCTGTAAATACAGCAAAGAAGCATCAGGATTTTCCGGTGAAAGTTGCTTTGCCGCTGCAGCGTGCCTGGATGATTCCGCCCAATTTCCAATCTGCGCCAACAATCTGGCCAGGGCCAGATGTCCGGTTATAAGATTTGGATTTTCGGAAACCAGTGTGCGTAAGTGTCTAAGCGCCGATTGAGTATTACCAATACGAAACAGAGCCGACGATAAAGCCAATCGAATCTTTGGTAAGAAAGCCAATCGAATTTCTGGAGAAGATGTATTAGCCAATTCCATGGACTCATTCCAATGGTTAATGGCCTTAAACAGACGTTCTCTCTCGAAGGCTAAAAGACCTTCCATGAATGCAACTTCCATGGGTGCGATATCCTTTTGATTCATTTCAGATATACACTCGGCAGCGCGGTCGAGCTTGTCGGACCGGATAAACAGTTCTGTTGCCATTGGCATAAAATCCCATGGCTGAGAAGCAAGGTCTTTTAAGCCGGCCTCGGCAATTTCCGACATCTTTTCCTTCAACTTTGATTTCAGTGCGAGTTCAGCCCATCTTGCCCACAGATACTGGTTTGTCGGTGTGGCTGTTCGCACAGCCCTGAGATGATCCTCCGCTTTATCCAGAATGTCCATATTGATAAATTCAACAGCTAGGCGCAACTTGTCATTAGGGTCGGACAAATCCAGATTTTCAGCTTGTTCAAGATCATCTAAAGCATTGGGAATGTCATTGCTTCTTTGATAGAAACCTGCACGGGCTATATATGCAAGAGCAGAATCCAGATTATTGTTTACCGCCTCATTAAACAAATGTGCGGGGGAGTCGTTGGGATCCAGGAAATCTTCCGGTTGCTGCTCTATAAGTTGGCCCAACATTTCATAGGCTGATATCTGATTAGGATGTTCTTTTATAATGATCTTCAATTTATCCGCTGCTTCACTGAACTTTCTCTGCTCAGCCAGCGCCAATGCCAACATCCTGCGAATCTCAGGATCAGAATCGTCATTGTTGTCGAGATATTTCGAGGCAATTAATTCGGCCTCGCCCGACTTACCCCTCAATAAATATAATTCAGTAAGGTGTATAGCAGCTTTGGAATTGTTTTTATCAGCCCTTAAGACAATTAGATAAACATTCTCGGCTTGAGCAAGATTACTGGGTCTTAAAGGTCTGATTTTAAGCTGTGCCTCGGCGTATTTCAGTAATACCGGCACATTATTCTGCTCAATAGCGATATAACGACCTAAATACTCTGCTGCTTCATCCCACCTTTGTTCGTCATATGCCTTATTACCGAGAATAAGTCCCTGATTAGCCCTGTTATTTCTTTGCCATTGGCGCAGTCCAAAGGCGGTCACTCCCAAAACACAAATGCTGATTACCAGAACAATTGCCAGCTTCCAGTTAAAGTATCTTCTTGGCATTTTCTTATCCTTTCTCGTTATTTAGAATTGGCTGATGAAGTTATCAAACAGTTTTTTTGTTGTCTTCCAGGATATCCACAAGTCCATCCTTAGTGACAGATTTCGAACATATTCGGTGTCATAATGTATCCATTCCTGAAAATCTTTCATTGGCTGGCGTGTTCTGCAAACCTGCCAAAGTCCCGTGATCCCCGGGCGAACAGACAATCTGGCATCACGCCAAAACGGACACAAGGTATTCTCTGATTCAGGCGAAGGTCTTGGACCAACAATGCTCATTTGGCCAAGTAATACATTGATGAATTGAGGTATTTCATCTAGATATGTCTCCCGCAGGAATCTGCCGACTGTACTGATTCGTGGGTCATCATCTATCTTGAATTGCGGACCATCGACCTGGCTAACAAACCGAAGTTTATCCTGCATCTTATCAGCGCCGAGCTTCATTGTTCGAAATTTTAGACAGTTGAATGTTTTTCCATAGCGTCCCTGACGTTTATGCTTAAAAAACACCGGGCCCGGTGAAGTTAATTTTGTCGCTAAGGCAATGAAAGGGATTATGGGAGCAAATAGAATCAGCACTATTATCGCAGCGATAAAATCAGTAATTCGCTTGAAACTGCCGGGGTAAGAAAACCTTGGCCAGCGGCGGAAACTCCCATTGATATGTCTTTTGCTGTCCAAATTAAAGACCGCACTATTGTTAGTCGAGAGAGTTAGCTGTTTCCAATCATACGGTGGTCCCTTTACAATTCGGTTCTGTACAACTTTGTTCCGGGGTACTGAGATTTCAGAGCCAATGATAGACGAGTTTATTACCGCTCCGTGTTCAACTTTAACGTTGTTTCCGACGATGGTTGGGCCAATCACGGTTGTCTTTGGACCGATGTAAACATTTTTTCCCAACAGCACTTTCCCGATTAATTTTGAATCCTGTGATATTTTATTCGAATTATGAAATTCGAGTTTAGAATCTTTCATTTTGGAAATTCCGGCCCCGCAAAAGTTCAGCAAGCCTTCCTGCGTCTCTAAATCAAATACAATCCCGCCTATATTAGCTCCAAACGACGTCAATGAATTAGATCGGCACCTGTCTAAAAGAGTGGAAAAGGATTGGGGTAAAGCACCATCAACAAGAAGCTGCTCAAAAATACCGGTTTTAATAAATAGATAATGAGGCCAATGATGACAAATGGGAGCTGGTTCAATCGAATCATAATATAACCGACGAAAACCTGCTACTTTACCCTGAGCTGTCAATCGCATTTTTTCTCGTTTTTCCGACAGGTCCTGCTCGACATTAACCGCCACCAGGTCGGCCTGAATTTCAGCCAGCAGTGTTTGAAGCAGTCGGCTGTCGATTTGAGCGGCAAACTGAGCATTGGAAATAACAAGCCAAAATCTTCGCTTAGCCTTTTGCAGGAACTCCGGGCAGATCGGCACATTTTCAGCATAAGCCACGGTCTTTAACCCGGGCACATGAGTTTCAATGTTCCATTCTTCCGGAATGGCGTAAAAGTTTTTTCCGTTGCGGCTCCAACGCAAGCATCTGCTTAAGCCATCGAGAACAACACCGGTAGCAGGCTCGTTGGCCAGAGCAAACCGAAGTAAACTATCACTGCAGCCTGCTGTGTATGAAACGGCCGGATTTTTTTCGTGTACGATAATCAGGTTCATATGTGAATTAAGAACCAATGTCCTGTGAATAATGCTCTAATCTTCGACTTGCTGATTCGACTCAGCAGTTGTGGAATTATCCGGATTGTCTTCTATGCGTTGCATATTGACAAATGGCATTCTTTTTCTTCGCCTGATGCCCACTCTTGATTTGGCACTTTGTGCATACCGTTTCAAGTCACTATGAAAATAACTATATTCGGACTGGACGTTACTCAATACTGTGCCCAGTACTTTTACATTTATTTGGGTTAACCGATCCTTAGCTTCCTTGAGATCCGGCGTAGTAGTATGGCCGGCGTAGCTGACTAAAATAACCGCATCTCCAAGCGTAGCCCATATAAGTGTATCAGGAAAAGCCAGGATCGGAGTAGTATCTATAATCACATGATCGTAATACCGGCTGAGCATATCTATACACTGGCGTGTCCCGGGCGATGCCAATAGTTCGTAACCATTTATTCTACTTTGTGAATCGGCAATCAGCACATCCAGGCCGGTTGAAGGTAAAGTATAAACTGCGTTGTCAAATTCTTCACCTAAGAGCACATCCTGCAGCCCACATCTTGAACCTGCAGGGATACCCAGCATATCGGCAACATCAGGCTTTCTTAAATCGCCGTCTATAAGCAAAACCTTTTTTCCAGACCTGGACATACTTGTCGCCAGATTAACAGAAAAAGTGGTCTTGCCCTCCCGCATCCCCGGACTTGTAACTACTAATTTTCGTGGTATTCCTTCGTCATTTATCAATCCTAAATTGGCACGAATGGTTTGGTAGTCACCGGCTATTTGTTTAGGAAGAAGATATGGTTTGATATTGCGTGAACTTGTAGTAGTACCTATTATTCGAAGACCAATCTGTTTACTCACATCGTCAGGTGTTTGCAAACGCAAGTCCCATTTGTTTATCAGGTAAGCCAACAGCATTCCACAAGCCAGCGCGCCGAATGCAACGGCCATTATGTATTTGATACGCTTATCAATAATAGGACCAATGTCTGCAGGTAAAGCAACATAAATCCTCGCAAGGCGCTTCCGTTCCATTCCCAATTCCTGTATGCGCCGAATAACTTTATCATACATTTCTTTATCCCGCTCATATTCAAGCTGAAGACCCTGAATATCCAGTTGCGCATTGCCGATATTAATCATT
>CAZWME010000477.1:0-4741 GCA_964634515.1 uncultured Pirellulales bacterium
ATAAGTTCCAGGAGTCATGGCTGTAGAGATTGAAACATGATTTCCATCGAGTTCTGAATATTCAACCATAACGACGGAATCAGCGCCCTCAGGAATGGCGGCTCCTGTTGCCACGTAACTGCATTGCCCTCTTTTTATTTCCTTTTTGGGAGTATCGCCTGCTTGAATTTGTTCTACTAATTCTAATTCAATTAAATTATTTTCTTCAGCATTAAATGTATCCTTGGCAATAACAGCATAACCATCCATTCGAGACTTGCGAAAATGAGGGACTTCTATTGGACATTTGATGTCTGTAGCGAGAACTCTATTGAAGGCTTCTTCTAGCGTAATTTCTTCTTCTTTTAAAGATAATCGTGGAATTTCATTCAAAATAGTTCTTAATTCATCAACACTTATGGTTTTTAAAAATTTCATTTAAACATTTCTCACCGCTCTAATGTATCCATTCGGAAGTTCCATCTTTAAAGTCTTCACGCTTCCATACTGCTATTTCTTTTTTATACCTCTCAACGGCAGTTTGTAGTGCTTTAAAACCTTCCTCCCTGTGTCCAGAGGCTACAACAACATGAACCAAATCTTCAGAAATATCAAATTTCCCATAGAAATGAATTAAAATAATTTCGATTATCCCAAATTGGTTTTTAATCTCTTCACATATTTTTACAATGCTCTTGTTAGCTAATTCCTTGTAGGCATCAATTTTAATACCCTTTACAGGTTTACCTTGTTTAGACGTCGCTCTCACTATTCCTGAAAAAGAATGGATGGAGCCTACTTTGCTTATCGATTGAATTCTTTTTATGGAATGCATTATGTCTTCAAAAGAAATTTCTCCCTTAGCATAGATCCCCGACTTGATGGAGGGGATATTATCATCAACCATTTTATTTAACCACCCGAGATTGGTAAAAGAAAGGCAATTTTATCGCCATTTGAAAAAGAAATTGATAATTTATCATTAGAATGAGTGATGCTATCATTCACCGCTATGGACACATCATTTCGAATATTTTTCAAATGTTCATCCCAAAGAAGGAATTTAAATGATTCATATTTTTTAAAAAGAAGACCGATTAATTCTTTCATGTTTAAATCAGGAATCTCAAACGATTCTTTATTTTTTTGAGTAATATCTTTCAAATCTGCAAAATAAAGAACTTCAATTGGCACTTTTTATTACCTGTAATATGGTTCTCTTGAATAAACTACTTGCTTAATTATTTCTTCATATTGTGATAAAGTATATTGAGTATTTAATGCTTTTTTCATGTTTTTTCCTAAATCTGAACGAAAAAGGCATCCAAAGAGGTTCCCATCACATCCCACCCTCAATTTTGAGCAACCCTTGCATGCCTCCGGGGTATTATTGATGGTTTCAATAACGGCATTATTTGATAACGTGAAGACCTTTCGATTCTGCATTTCTCCCCTAACAAGTGTTTTAACGGCTCGAGATCGCAGATCATCGATGATATGCTTAGCATCAACATGATACTTTTCATAATTTGCTAATTCCAAGCCAATCGCATCTGCTCGTTTATGTAATTCGATTAATTGTAAGATATAGCCCGTTTTGGAACTGAATTCAATCATTTCTTCGAGTTCATTATCATTTAGTCCTTTCAACAACACGAAATTTAATTTAATTGGTTCTAAACCTGCCTCACTTGCTGCAGTTAAACCTTCTAACACCCTATCAAGAGAGTTTGATCCGGTAATTTTTTCATAAACTCGAGGTTTTAAAGAACAGAGAGAAACATTTACTCTATTCAAGCCGGCATCCCGAAGTTGTTGGGCTTTTTGAGCTAATAAGTATCCATTCGTGGTCAGAGATATGTCCTTGTAAAGATTCAAATTGTAAATATTTTTAACAATTTGAACGATTTCCTTTCGACAAAGAGGCTCTCCACCCGTGAGTTTTATTTTAGTCACGTTTAAAATAGTGGCGAGGAGTTCGCATAACTTAGTTATCTCATCGACACTTAGGAGACTCGTTTGAGGAATGAACCCCTCCTTGTCGCAATAAATACAATCATATGAACATTCAGAAGTGATTGAAAACCGAATATGCTTGATGGTCCTATTACACTTATCTTTCATAGTTTCATTAATTTATTTTCTTTATCTTCTCTTCTACTTTTATTTCACTAATACTAGTCTTGGGATATTGTCCGTCTTCATCCTTTTCATACATTTTCACTACATCCCAAACATTTAACAGAGCAACGCTTACTCCCGTGAGTGCTTCCATTTCTACCCCCGTTCTTGCAAAGCTTTTTACGGTGCAGGTTACCATAATTGATGTTTCATTTTTGATGCTAATTTCTATAGATACATTATTGATTGGAATGGGATGACATAAGGGAATTAAATCGGGCACTTTTTTAACCGCGTTAATACCTGCTATTTTTGCTATGGTAATGACATCTCCTTTTTGTATATCTTTGGCTTTAATCCGGTCTATCGTATCTTTTTTTAAGGATATTTGACCAGAAGCCGTGGCAATCCTAATAATTGGATCTTTTTTGGAGATATCAATCACTGAAGATTGCTGTTGGCAAAGCTTGCTCGTCGCCACTTGTTACTGTGCCCATAGGAAGTGGTATCCATGAAGCGGCTGCAATTATGTCTTCAAAACATATCAAGAGGCTGCCGATAACAAAAGGTGGAAAACTTGTAGGAATTCTTTCTGCACGTGACCTAGTTGAGGCATATGCCAGAGCAAAATAACCCTTCTAGGATGATTTGCTTTTTATTGGTATTCTAGTTGTCAAAGAGCTGTATTTCTGTGAACTCTTCTTTAAGCGGAAAATTGACTTCATTGGTCAGCGAAACTTCAACTTTTTCGATGGTGTTCAGTGTTCTGATTTTGTTTACTATTTCCCGTATCTCTGCCATGTTTCGGAACACTACCATAACTAGCAAGTCATATACGCCAACGAGTTCGGAAATAAGAAACACGTTCGGAATTTCAAAAATGTTGCTTATCGCAGTTTCTGCATCGTATTCTCTAGAGGCTTTGGCGAGCAGAAATGCTTTACCCTGAAATCCGATTTTAGACAAATCTAGGATTGAAAATGTTCCGTGAATTGCGCCATTGTTCTTCATTTTTTCGAATCTTGCCTGTGCAGTGACTGGCGCTACTCCAATTTTTTCTGAAATATGCTGGAATGGTTTTTTGGGATTCTTTATCAACTCTTTTAGTATGGCTTTGTCTATTTTATCCAAATGTTTCACCCTCGTTTTGTGCTCTCTATTTTGATGTTGTCAAATTTTGGGTGCATTTTGTGCCAGATGTTTATCTCGATGTTTTTTACTCCTTTCTGTTTTCTTATTGTTTGTTTTAGTTTGTCGAGTTCTTTTACGTTCTTTGCAAAAACAAATAGGCACAAGTCATAATTGCCGATGGTCTGGTCAATGCCTGCTACTTTTGTATGTTCGTTTACTATTTTGATTATTTCTTGTTCGTGTTCTTGGTCTACATTGACTCCTATTAGCACCGTGTGTTTGTACCCGAAATATGACATGTCAATGTCCAAGGCTGGTGTAAGTATTACCCCGCTTTTTTCTAGGTTGTCTATTCGGTTTTTTACCGCTGTGATTGATATGTTGCATTCTTGTGCTATGTCTGTCAGTTTTGAACGTGCGTCCTTTATCAATGTCCTTAGGATTTTGACATCGATTTCATCAATCTTTTCCATCAGTTTCAGCCTTTTCAGAGTAAATCTGTTTTGACTAATAAATGATTTTCATAGTGTTTGCTTCATTTAATACTTGCTATATCAAATTAAAAAAATAAACCTAATTTGATTTTGAAGTTGATTATTTTTAGCTACTTATGGTTCGTTACAAAAATATTAAATACGCTTTGACTGGATATGAGTTACTAATTAAAGGAATGAGAACGATGAAAATTCTACAGAAAAAATCAAAAATAACCGCGCTATTAGTCACAGTAATTCTGATGTTTTCAACTTTTATGGTTCTAACGCTTCCATTGCAAGCTCAAGATGATGGACAACACGGAGGAACTCCTGAGACAACAGGGATGTCTGGTAGTATAATCGGAGATGCAGCAGCTAGCCAAAACTATGATTACACATATCCTAACCTGCTGGCACGTCTTGCCTTCACGCCAAACCCAATAGGTGTTAACCAAATATTCACAGTTAACATCTGGACTACACCACCACCAAGCGCAGAACGCTTCCGGATAGGCTACCAAGTAGTTATCACAAAGCCTGATGGCACATCAAACACAGTTGTAATCGACTCGTATGTAGCTGACGGAACTGCATGGTTCCCCTATCTGGCTGACCAAGTCGGAGAATGGACACTACAGTTCTTCGCTCCTGGACAATGGAACCCAGCAGGCTACTACAACGACGGAGAATATCAAGCAACAGAGTTCCCAGGCTCAATGTACTACGACAGCGACTACTATCCTCCATGTAACACCCCACAACAGACCTTGACAGTGCAGGAAGCCTTTGTTTATTCATGGCCATTAATTAATTTACCAACTGATTATTGGACACGTCCAATTTCTATGGAGCACCGAGAATGGGCACAGATCGCTGGTAACTATCCATGGGAAAATCAGGAATCATTTTCTGAGTGGAGCGGCGCTCCCGACTACTATGGTCCATATGTAACTGCACCTAACACTTCACACATTCTTTGGAGAAAACTTGGTGCTGTAGCTGGAATAATTGGTGGAGAAGCAAACGTTTACGGT
>CAZWME010000478.1:0-4739 GCA_964634515.1 uncultured Pirellulales bacterium
CGACACGTCAGCGTCGAATCCAGCAAAAAAATAGCTACAAACGGAATGCCTCGTTTGGTAAAGTTTGGAAAAATATTGAAAGAGACTCAGGAATATCTTAATATGTAGGTGTTAAACAACAAACGATGGATGAGAAAAAGATGGATTAAGGACGATGCGGGATTTTAGCAAGGTAAAACGAATAGTAATAAAAATCGGGACGAACATCCTGACGAAGAACGGCGGGATAGATGCCGGATATGTTCGGCGATTTGCGAGGCAGATAAATTCGCTTCTGAAGGCGGGCAGGCAGGTGATAATTGTCAGTTCGGGCGCTATCGGTATGGGGGCCGGGCAGTTGGAGATGCACGGCAAGGTAATGAATACAAAAATGCGACAGGCGTGTGCGGCTATCGGCCAGCCGTTACTGATGGCCGAGTATAGAAAGTCATTTGCACGATATGGAGTTACGGTAGCACAGGTTTTGCTAACGGCGCAGGTGCTGAACAACAGAAGGACATATTTGAATCTTCGTAATTCTATTGAGACACTTCTGAAATTGGCCGTGGTGCCGGTCCTGAATGAGAATGACAGTGTGAGCACCGACGAAATCGGCTCGGCCTTCGGCGACAATGATAAGCTAAGTGCGCTGGTCGCCAGTAAGATAGACGCGGACCTGCTGATTCTGCTGAGTGATATCGACGCACTTTATGATAAGAATCCTCGCAAGTCTGTCGACGCCCGGGCAATACCGGCGGTTTTTGAGATAACCGCAGATATTATTCGAAACGCCGGAGGCACCGGCAGTATGCACGCCACAGGCGGGATGAAGACCAAGATTGAAGCGGCAAAGATTGCCTCGAATGCCGGCTTCAGGATAGTTTTGGCGGACGGCAGAGTTAAAAACGTAATCGGCCGGATTATTGCCGGTGAAGAGATAGGTACGGTCTTTATGCCGAAAAGAAAGCTGTCCAATCGTTCGAGATGGATTCTTAACAGCAGCCCTGCCGGGACGATAAATATAGACGAGGGTGCTATGCGGGCCGTTAAAAACCGTAAAAGCCTTTTGCCCAGCGGTGTAATCGGCATTAAGGGGACTTTCGAGGCCGGTGCGGTCGTTATGCTCAATAATAAAGCAATGGCCGTAACAAATTTAAGCAGCACTCAACTCAAATCTCTCGCGGGCAAGCACAGCTCTGAGATTCGTAAGATACTCGGCCGGCAACATCGAGATGTCATCGCCATCCCGGAAGATATTGTCATCATTGATTCTTGATTCTTCCGGATACCAGTAAAAGACACGTTCAACGCCTGCGGTTTGCAGGGACAAGTGGGACAAGTTATTTCTTTTTCTTCTTGGCTTTCTTTTTGGCTGTTTTCTTCTTGGCTGTTTTTTTCTTAACAGTTTTCTTTTTGGCCTTCTTTTTCTTTTTCGAGCGGCATCCACAAGTATTGCACATTTTCTTTTCTCCTATCTGAGACTGTACAAGACTATTTTTGCCATCAAAGCGAATCCGTATATCAGTAATATTAATCGGCCGGATGGAAATGAAAAAAACAAAAAATAACAAAAAAAAGATATAGCCGTAACGTATCGGTAACAATTGACCGGCAAAATATGTGACGTTGCAGATTGCGATAACTTATTTTTTCCTGTTACCATTGGCACTCAACATGCCTTTATAATAATAGAAACAGCAAAAGGTGGAAATTCAATACAATGTTTGGTATTATACGCTACTAAAATGTGTGGGAGATTTTTTAAATGTTTGAAGGAAGTGTAAAAATAATTCAGGAGATACGAGAAATGAAAAATCATAACTTTAATGAAACCGCTCTTTTTATGTTGCTTGTCATAACTGCGGTTTTGCTCACCGGCTGTGTGGCCACCAAAAGTGACGTGCATTACAGCGGTGTTGAAAATTCAAAGCTCAGACAGATTAAGCATGGCATAACTACAAAAGAACAGCTTGTGGAGATAGTTGGTGAGCCGACCGAGCAGAGCATGATGGCAGATGGCGCCGAGATACTCAGGTACAGATGCACGGAAACGAAGGAGAACAAATTCGCCATGTTTCCGCCACCTATCGCTATCAAAGACAAAAAGGAAACGGAACACACTGTTGTGTTTAAGATACGAGACGGCATTGTTCAGCGGCACTGGAAGGAAAGATAGCGGCCCCCTTATTATTTACTTTTGACTATTGACTATTTAAGGCCGATTATTTATTATCACCGATTCAGTAGTAAATAACGAACAACTGATAGTAAGCCAGATGAGCCGGAGTGGCGGAATTGGCAGACGCGCGGGATTCAAAATCCCGTCCTGGCAACAGGGTGAGGGTTCGAGTCCCTCCTCCGGCAGTGGGATTTACAATAGAAGAATCGATTTTTTTAGGTTTTGAAGGCGATTCTTCACCTTTCTGAGTCTGTTCTAAAATTCCTGTTGATTCTGGTAGCGACCGGATGGGCGACATTGATTTGGTTAAGCAATTGGCAAAGTAAGCCCCACCGTTTTCTGCATCCTGGAACGCTGATATGATTTTATTTACACCAAGGTTGGCAATATCTATTACTGGCAAGCCGGCAACGGCTTTTCTCTCCGTTTCCTTAAAAGTGCGAGCGTAAACATTGTAAGTCAGCTTGGGCTCTGAATGCCTTGCAAGGGTCTGTACGACCTTAAATGGCGTGCCACTGTTCACAAGGCAACTAATAAGGCTGTTTCGGAGGCCATGAAAGTCTATCTCACGACCAGCGAAATCCATAGTATCTAACGCTGCTGCTTTAAAATCTTCACCAATGTAAAGGCCGGGCAAAATCGCGGCGGGTGTCGGACTAAAATCACGGCACCCCTGACATATTTACCCCATCTCAGATGGGTGATCAATTATTTTTATTCACTTTTTCAGTACGTACACAGATCCGTTTCAGTTGGGATCTACTTGCCTGTCATCTTGCTCATGGTCGGGCGGATCGTCTGCATCTGGACGATTCTTTTAGGCCTTTATACAAATATAGGTATATTTACCCCTTTTTTCGGGGTAATATTACCAACTTATAGAACTTATGTAAAAATCTCTTTCAGCACTTAAAATCGATAACCTTCTCTTTCTAAACCACAATTGGGCTTTACTACACATTGTGACAAGAGATTACTGATCTGGCACACGTTTTGCGTAAGAAGAAATCGTTAGGAGGATTCGGCTGTAAGCAAAGAAGCTTTCAGTTGGATGAAGCCCCTGTTTTATTCACTCCTATCCTCTGTTCCTCAAAGCAGGGGCTTTTTTATCAAAAAATTACATGTTCTATCGTAACTGTCTTCGTTTTTTCACTGAGATTCATCTTCTTTTCAATATTTTTAAGTCTTCTGCTCGTATATCTCATTTACTTTTTCTCCGATTTGTTCGTCTGGATAAGTGCGATGATTGCTGCTTTGATATGCTCCGGTAGTTCCGGCAATACTTCTTTGATATGTTTCAATTCAGGGTATTTTTGCACAATTATGGCAAAGCAGTTGGCAAAGTCAGGACCAGCCAGGTCTATAAGTTCTTTATTTGACAACTGTTCTGTATTTTTCGCGCGGGATTCAAAATCCCGTCCTGGCAACAGGGTGCTGGTTCGAGCCCCTCCTCCGGCAGTGGATTTGTCCTGCATATCCTTTTAAGCGTAGTGCGTTTAGTGTTGTTATTCAGCACGCATGGATTTTGAAAACGTACCTGCACATATCGAGCACTGTAACGTAGGAAAGTAATCCAAAAAGCAATACCCAACCTGTAACAGTAAGAGGCATTCGCAGATTGAGAATTGAACGATGGATTTTCTCTAAGAGGCAAAAGACAATCTTTCCACCATCCAAAGGCAGAATCGGCAGAAGGTTTAATACTGCAAGATTAATATTAAGCATTATAGCCAGGTTCAATATATTCAGGAAATCACCGGCAACCATTTGCCCGCCCATAGCTATGATACCAATTACTCCGGCCAGCTTATCTGTACTGGAAAATAAAGACGGCAAAGCGTATAGAAATTGAGAGGTTATTTTTGTTAGCTGGACAAACGGGAAAATCAGAACGGCATAGAATGAAAAACCCATCGTAAATACGTTCAAAAAGCCCAAACAAATTAAAGCCAAAATAATATTTACCGTCGGCCCGCCCAGGGCAAAGGCAATTCGCCTGGAAGAATTGATTTGAAAAAAGTCATCGGGATCCTTCATCCCGGGTAAAACATACCCGGCAATGGGTAAAGCCGAGATGCGATATTCCGTTTGGCCCAATCGAAATGACCATAATTTTGGACCGAAACCAACGGAAAATATTTCGATGGGTATATTCGATAATTTGGCTGAAATGAGATGACCTAATTCATGAATCAGAATCAGGAAATTAATTAACACAAATGTTATTAAATAACTCATTCTTTAGACTCCTTATCTGAAAATCAATATCGGTTGATTATAGTATTATTCGAACTCAATTTTACTCTTTTTTCTCAAAATTGGCTTTGAATTGGGTTTGTTTTTTTGTTAATAGCCGCATTTTATTCATAATCCTTTGTATATGAACACTTTGCATCAATTTTTCCCCTTTAGACAAATTGGCTTTGAATTGGCTTTAATTGGCTTAAATTGGCTTAAATTGGCTTTGAATTGGCTTTGTTGTCTGAATTACCAAATGTCCAACATACACGTATTTACTTGTCGCATAAGAGCTTACGTTAATTTTGGCCGACTTGACTTTGGCTTTGTTTTGCATAAAAGG
>CAZWME010000479.1:0-4726 GCA_964634515.1 uncultured Pirellulales bacterium
GTAATATACCGTCGGGTTCCCATTCGCAGCGGAAACTGAAGTTCGAATGGACCTGCCGGACCTCGCCGATGGCGCCGGAGTTGATAATCTCTCGTACCTTGGCCATGGCGGGAAAGCATAGGGTCCACATGGCCTCCATAAGAAACACGCCCTTTTCTCGCGCATGCTCGACCATCTCTGACGCTTCCGATGCATTTATGCAAAATGGTTTTTCGCAGAGCACGGCCTTGCCGCCGTTCAGGCAACTGATTGTGTTGCCCTTATGCTTCGTATTTGGTGTTGAAACATAAACAACATCGACATTCTCGTTCGCGGCTAATTGTTCTGCGCCGACATGGCAGTACTCAACCCCGAACTCTTCGGCAAACTTGTCCGCCGACTCTTTCGTGCGCGAGGCCACGGCAACAAGCCTGGCGTCGTTAAGCACGGCCAAACCCCGTGCAAACTGATGTGCAATGAATCCCGTTCCTATAATTCCCCAACGGATTGTATCACTCATGATGGCCCTTTCATCGAACGCACTGAATAACGCAGAAACCGGGGCTGTTGAAAAAGTCCCCTTATTCTGTGATATATTATCAGTAATTGGAGTTGACTTCAAGCAGGGAGGCTTAATTGCGATAGGCAATCAGGAACGCTGGCAAGAAGAGTTGTTTGTTTCTATCTTGTTTTCTGCGCCCGAAAAAGAGACGGACTTAAAAATGATTGTAGAGAAATGGTCAAAACTATCTGTTGAACTCCGCAAGGCGATTGTTAGAATGATAAGTTGAATTAGTTCAGGAGAAGCTTATGGCAACGTGCGGACTCTGTAAATCTGAGAAATTACTGAAACAAAGTCATATCATCCCTAAATTTGTTTTCGACAGAATAAAAGAAAATTCTCCGACAGGTTATCTTCGTGGAGGTTTTTTGAATCCAAATCAGCGAAAGCAAGATGGTGATAAGCCCAAGATGTTGTGTGAAGACTGCGAGCTGCTTTTTTCACGAGCGGAAAGAAAGTTCGCCGAAAACGTTTTCCAACCGTATCACGAATCAGGAACAACTTCTTTTGAGTATGGCCCTTGGCTGAGCTACTTTATTAGCTCTGTAAACTGGCGCACACTTTGTCTCGATAACATTGATTTTCATTCCAAGAAAAAATTGAAGGATAGCGTGCTTTGTGTTCTTGATAGTGCTGAAACGATGCTTGCTGATTTTCTGTTGGGTGAAAGACAAGATATTGGGGATATGGAGAATCACATAATACCTATGCCTGAAATAACTGGTGCGAGCCCAGAACTTAAGGACATAGAACCAAATTTTCTTTTCCGGGTAAGCGCTTTTGGCTATACATTTCTTGTCTGGTTTGAACGGATTTTACGTCTTCGCAAATCTGGCAGGAGTTCTAATCTTCACTGTAATACGAAAAGGTAAAAATGATATTTGGGAAAATACGTTGGTACAACTAGGTGGCGGATCTATTAAACCACCAGTGCAACACAAAAGTCCTCTTATGTTCGATATCATGAACCGTTTAATTGATTGCTCAAAAATCAAAATATCGCAAATTCAGAAAGATAAAATAATTGAATCGCTAAAGTCAAATCTTCAAGCTGAACAAGCCAAGGCCGTGGAATTTCGTGAGTTGGACAAAAAATTGCATGACGGAACAAATCGTTAGTATTTTTCAAGACAGCCCTGCGGAAATCGTTCAGATGATGAGTTGACAATTTATTTTCAATAGACTACGACGTTAAACATAAAACATGGCAAGGCTAACGAGAATAGAGAGAGCAGAACTGACCAAGATCCCATTCATTGACTCCGAGAATATAAGAGGACGGACTCTCACCACGTTGATTTTCTTTGAAGAGGGAGAGTGGCAGATGTGGTTGCCCTTAAAGACCGGCCTCATGCAGCTCAAGGGCAAGCCAGTCGAAGCCGACTACTTCGCACGAATGCCGGAGCAGGATACTGATATATACTTGGACTTTCTCAATTTCATGACACAACGCGCATGCTGGACGGATGCTTTGCGATACATTGACGGAATCCGGAATGATATCCACAACTTAGGGGCATCGCTTGGAAAGCTCGAACTCTTTCATCGCTCATCTATTGATAAACACAAAGAGGACAGGAGATTCGCTTCTACTGAGGTCGAGTACATTTTTGGAGTCTGTCGCAGTCTCTTCGATCTTCTACAGGAAGTAATTGCAACACTGTGGCAACGGATCGAACTCTCCGACAAGAGCATCAAGAAACAGCAGTTGCCCAGATCATTCCGAAAAATGGTAATTAAGGACGAGAAATTTCTGGCCCAGGAGGCAATCCAGACACGTTACAGCTTGCCTGCTGAATTAGCGGCGTTCTACCATCGGCATGGGCCCTTCTTCCAAGTGCTTCGACGATATCGGGACGGTGTTGTACATCACGGCAAAGACTTTAATTCTATCTTTGTGACTGAGAAAGGATTCGCTGTGAGCGCTGATGCAGAGCCTTTCGTATCGTTCGGCGTATGGAACGATGAGCACATGCTTCCAAACAGGCTGGCTTCGCTCAGGCCTATTGTTGCCCATGTTATCACTGAAACCCTCCGCTCCTGCGAGGATTTCGCTGATGTGATCAAGAAGATTATCTGCTTCCCGCCTGAAATTGCTCCAGGTTTCAGATTGTTTCTCCGGGGTTACCACAATCGCCAACTGCTTGCGATGAATGATGTATTGGCGAATTGCTCATGGTGGGAAGCCGAACCTAACGCTATTGACAGTCCGGATAAATGACAGCATTAATGGAGGCAAACATGTCTGACGAATTGACGCGAGAGAAAATAATCGAACTTGCACGCGAACTCGCAACGCCCATAGATTTCGATGAACTGATTGCCAAAGGCATACTAATCCGTCGAAGCGCACAATGGTATGAGGTTATCGATATCAAGGCTCTCCCTTCTCATGCGAGTCGCCAAGCGAGTGAGCTGAAACAAGATTGGGATGGAAAAGTGTTATTTCGCTTTCCGTCCGGGTGGAAACAAGCCCAGAAGTTCTACAGGAAACTCACAGGCAAGAACTACGACGAAGATTAGTCAAATGGCACTCCTATTCCTTTTCCTCAAAAGGCGAGGTAATGAACTTAAGAAATGCTCTGCCTACGTCTGTAGTGTTGCGTTCGCGTTGGACAATAACACTGCCTCCCGAGTCAGATGTAGGCCGGATGTCGACTAATCCGCGGGAATATAAATCTCTCACAACAGTATCACAAAGAGAATGGTGTTTAGTTAACTTTTGGAAATTTCCTTCAAACTTATGGTATGTCATCCATGGAGGCTGGTCAAGGAATGCCAGCACCTTCAAATGCAAAGGTGTGAGTGTGCTAATAAACTCAAGAAACATAAGACGCAAATCTTCATCGAGCTTTTCTGAAAGCGTTGTGTTTAAAACAGCATTTTTGAAGGCTTCAAGCTTATCCTTCTGATGGTCTCTTATCGCGGATTGCGTGGCTTGCACTACAGTACTAACAAATGCATCGTTCTCTCGAAGATTTTCAATCTTGAAGCCTTCAACTTTTTCTTCTAATGCCTTGAGGGCTTTTGCGATAGATTCTATCCATTTGTCACGGCGTTTTTCAAGTGATGGGATTACAACCAGTGAGAATAGTTCGCTGACTGGACCACCGACAACAGGTATTCCGGAAAGACCAGCTTTTACTATAGTGTGAGTAGTATCGTCAGCATTAGGTTTTGGCCTTTTGGTAATGTCTGATTCTGTCATTATTAATTCCCTAAACTTGTTATCCTTTACTTCTCAACATCATCACACCCAAGTCGAGCAACTAATCTACAGCATTTTGAGTCTTTTGAATATCCAGCTGGAAAATATCAAGCCGAGACTGCCGAGAATAACGGCATCTCCTTTAGTATCTTGGTACGTCTCGCAAATAAATATGATTATATAAATCTGAATTTTGCCATACAAGGAAAATCAAGGCTGAATTTTGACTATCCCCAGCCACTCTTTTACTCATCCAAACCTCAAAGAATCTCGTCATTTTCGACAAAAAACGCTTAAAAACAAAGAAAAACCACTCAAAATGAGCATATTATATCCAAAAGATAATATGCTCATCCCGACCGTAGTGGAGGGAACTGGCACACGACATGACATGTTCACACAATTAAAATATAAGTCTTATAGAGTATTAGCTTTGCCCCAATTCTCACCCAAAATCCCTAATTCTTGAATCTCTAATTCTCTAATATTTTTAATTTTATCCGGCTTCACTAATGGGATCCCATTCTATTGGGAACCCTGCGGATAAGGCCGGGCCTTTCGCAGAAGCTTGCTTCGAGGAAAGGTAGGGCCAAAGACGCCACAGCCGGCTGAAAAAACTCCCCATAATCTGTGCTAATCCGTGAAATCTGTGGCTAAAATCAGTCAAAAACGCTCACTCTTAAAAACAAAAATAAAATATTTCCAAAATTTTTATCTCCTTTCTCCACATCGAGTTACAAGAATCCAGCATCGAAATTCGAGACTTTTTTCGACTCAAACCTGCACACTCGTCTAATTATAGAGGCGCTGTTTTTGGAGTTTACCCTCGATTGGTGCTCACTTGCTTCCCTGTCGGGGGCCCTCACGGAGACAATATGAAATATGAAATCTATATCATGAACATCAAGAATCCAACTTTAGTTCACTTTAGGCACTTTAGTCACTTTAGGCACTCTTTCAATTATACTGTATTCCCG
>CAZWME010000480.1:0-4714 GCA_964634515.1 uncultured Pirellulales bacterium
TATAGGGACTTACTATATCGTCATGGTCAGTAAAAAAGCCGAAATCATGCTCAATGACAACAAACCCATTTTGACTGATAAGCTCCTTGGCCTGATCCAGACCCAGTTTCTTATTCACATAGTCATAGTTGGTGATTATGTTCGGGTCCAGGGGCAGCTCATAACTTATTACATTAGGTTCAAACGAAAATTCCCAGCTCTCATAGTAAGCGGCAAAATTCGGCTCTACCGGACCTCCACCATTTTATGCCTGAGCTGGCAAGGCAAAAAAGTACAGCATCACAAACAATAGAAATATTGCCCCCTCGATTTTTCGCTTTTGTTCTTCCGCCATTTTTTGATCCTCCTCCCCCCATGTTTGCAATTTTGTCCAACCGTCTTTTATACGAAAACAAATTACACAAAAAAAGAGGATGATGTTCGAATGATGTTGCTCTGAAAAATTACTTTATCATATCTCAATAAATTTGTCAATCATGAAAACCGTACTTATTTTCCAATGGAATTGCTCTAAAATTCGATGTAAACAACAATTAGAAGCTTCTTCTAAGGCTTTTTTGCCGCGACCACCTTTATCGCAATGGCCGGAAAAATACCCATCGAATAACGGCGTTTCTGATTTGAGAGTGTACCGTCTTTCTGTTTGGGCCTGTACTCCCTGAAGGCCTCGACAATAAGATTGTCCCCAAAGCCGCTCTGCACGGCATCCTTCGCTGCCTTCAACTGGAATACTAACCCATTGGCCGCAACACTCACATTGCCAATGGTTAGTCCTTCAGGCGGTTTAAGTAGTTCAAGCTTCATTTCCTTCAAGGCCGCTCCTCTCCTCGTTTTTATCCTCACTTCGACCGAGCCGCCCGCGGGAATCCGAACGGGGCTGCCACCGACAATTTCAACAGCAGGTGCACGCCACTTGGCCTTCTGTACCAATACCATGAATTCCTTCGCAGGTACAAGGTGACGGTATAGAAAAGCCTGCATCACATTATCCGCGCCGAACACCGGACGACTTATTGTCTGTCCGCCAATTCGTACCCGTCCTTCCAATTGCAGGGCAACTGGCCGACCGAGCGTTTGAGCCGGGGCCGTCAGGGTCATGCGGACACTATCGCGTCCGGCGGGAATTCGATTACCATTCAGCTTAAAACCGGTGGATGCGTCTTTCAGCACCACTTCTATATCGCCGTCGAATCCGTCTTTCCTCAAAGCATACACACTTATTGGAACAATACCACCGGCCTGCATGCTTACGCTCGAAGGTGTCACGCGAAGCGCAAAATCATTCTGCGGGGCCGAAATGCGCAACCGATAGCAATAAGCATCACCTCCATGGTTTTGCGAATCGGCCAGATGAACATAATACATACCATCCTTAGGCAATCTGGCCATCAGATACGAATCTGAATGGTGTGTAAGTAATCCCATCATATTCGTATGCAGGTAAGTATCCTTGAGCACATAATCATCGTTCAATTCCAGTACCTTGCCGGTTGCATCTGTCAATCGTAAAAGCGAGTCCAAAGGAGAATTCAACCGCCTGCCATAAACTTCCGCCACTACCTCATCCCCCGCCCGACCACTCAACCGGAATACATCGACATCGCCGGACCGGGCAATCCGCCCGTTAATGATTTTCGGCATGTCAATATTCTGCGCGCTTCCTATCGTATCGTTGGTTTCGGTTTCTGTGCATTCGGGCAGTGTATCTACCGCATACGAAATCGAATTGGAAAGCTGATTTCCTTTAATGTAGGCCGTCTGCCGGATACTGCCGCCGCCGGATCTTGTGTCCAAAGGTAAACTGGTCGCGGGAAGGTTCCAGCCTGAAACTAAAGCTTCGGCTTTAACTCCTTCCTTACTACCTAAAGGGAAATTCTGCGTGATAAAGGGACGCTCGCTCACCGCGATACGATAGACAAAATCCTCCCGCCCCCGATATATGGAATCGCGAATCTCAAGCTCATATTCAGCATTTCTCGGAACCTCGTAAAAAAGGACCGGGTCGGGATTAAAACGATAATCGTCCGCAAAGGCCAGCTCCCTGCCCACTGCGTCATACAGAGTCAGCGTCGCCTGAAACCAGCCCGGAACGGCGTCCGCCAGATATGGAATCAGGCTCCGGGCATGCGCTTCGATCACAAGCTTTTGTCCCCTGCGCGCACGGAAACGAAATCTATCGACGTCACCAGGCATTACCTGTCCGTTAAACAACACAGGCAGCTCGTGGGCCTTTTCCTTCGGCAGATTAGGCACCCTCAACAAATTCGGCAGCTCTTGGTAAGCCTCCTTGTTATTGGGTTCCAGTTCAAGAACTTCCGGAAGCCTGCCCACCTGGAAGACCACGGGATTGGTAAGGGCCGTCTTGGTCCCGAGCCTAAGTTCCCGTTCACCGACCTCGGCATCAGGATCGATAACAATTTCAATCAGCAACGTCTCGGCAAGCTGCCTGTTCATCTGCAGTTTAGTCCTCGGAAAGAACAGAACATTCGTAATATGAGCCAGCTCTCGAATGCTTTTATCTTCCAGGCCAAACAATAAAGGATGGTCAGGAAGTTTAACTTCTTCTTTCTTCTCGGCATCGTCCTTCTTAGCAGCCTCTGCTTTTTCCTTGGCCTTTTTTTCAGACAACCTTCTCGCGCTAATGTAACTATTACTGCTTCCGCCGGACATTTCAGCCAAACGCTTAGCCCGGATTTCTTTCATACGCTCCTGGAGCAGCTCGCGTTGCTCTCTCTGTATATTTCTAACCGGCCTGATATATTTGACAACAGAACCGTGTACGCCTTTACCGGAAATATAAACATTAGTGACACCTCTAAGAACCTGCCCCCCTGCCGTTATCCTGATGACCGTTCCCTGCTGTCCGCCGCTGGGATAGAGATAGCCTATATGCGGTTCATTATTTTTCGTCTGGCAATATGCACTCGCAGCACATACTGCCAAAATTAAAAAAATAAGCTCTCGAATATTCGACATCATTTTGCTCTTACGTTTACACAATCTCTCGAAGGCGTCCACCGCTTTCCTCCGTCGAAGGCATAACTTTTAAGTCCATTCCGCGAGGGTTCGGCAGAGGGCCATCCGGGTCGATACCGAGCAGCTCATACATACTGCCGAGCAGGTCCTCCGGATACACGGGACGGTTCGCCACCTCCTCGCCCTTCTCATCCGAAGCCCCTACGACATGGCCCCCCTTGAATCCACCGCCGGCAACTACAGCACTGAAGCATTTGCCGTAATGCGACCGGCCCCCGTTCCAGGGCGAGCCCCACTGGATCTTTGGGCCTCGTCCAAACTCTCCGCTCCACCAGATAATCGTACTATCGAGCAAACCGCGGTCGGACAAATCCTCCAGCAGAGTTGCCATAGCAGCGTCCATTTCCGGAAGCTTGCGCTGCATAGCTTGAAAGTGCTGTTTGTGCGTGTCCCAGCCCTTGTAGTTGATAGTAATATACGGCACACCCTGCTCGACCAGCCGGCGCGCCATCAGGCACGACTGGCCGAACGTGTTCCGCCCGTACTTCTCGCGAACTTCATCTTTTTCCGTTGATAAATCGAACAGCTTCCTGCCGTCACCGAACATAATGTCATAAGCATTTTTTTCACATTGATCGAGCTTCTTAAAGTAAGGATTTTGCGGCATGGCCTTACCGAGCGAATCGAGGTCATGCAGCAATTGACGTCGTCTGCGCTGGCGGTCGTCTGAAATACCTCGTGCTACAATACCTTCTACCTCGAAGACGGATCTATTGGGATCGCCGCCGGTCGCAAATGGTTTGTATAGAGGCCCAAGAAAACCCGCCTCGGAAAAACGCCCCTGAGGCTGGGTTAAAACAACATAAGGCGGGACAAGCCCTTTATATCCATTCTTTTTTCCCTTAAACAGTGACACTACCGCCCCAATACAGGGATAAACAAGACGCCCGGGTTTGTGCCCGGTCTGAACAATATAAGATGCCGTTTCATGCCCATTATTGCCGTGCGTCATACTGCGAATGATGGAATACTTGTCGGCCTGTTGTGCCAGCAGCGGCAGCATTTCGCATATTTGGATTCCGCTCACGTTAGTAGCGATTGGTTTCTTATAAGGACCGCAATAATCGTTACCCGCATCCGGCTTCGGGTCAAACGTATCCAGATGGCTCGGACCTCCCCACATCCATATCTGTATAACAGATTTGGCCCTTGGACGCAAAGCCGCAGCCCTCACCGGTCGGCTTAAAGAGCCGCTCAGTGCCAGTCCCGCCGCCCCCAGAAGTCCCTTTCTCAACGCTTCTCGCCGACTTATGTAATGTGTAATTTGTTGCTTTTCCATAAGACCATTTCCCCTTTTATCATCAGACACCCAAAAGGGCAGCATCCGACCGGCTCAATGCCGGTATAGAAATTCCTTGCTATTGATTAACGCCCAGGCCAGATCATTCGCTCCCTGTCTTGTACCGATTCCCTTGGTTTCAATATATTTTTCTGCGGCGGCTAATTCTTTCTGCATCGGATAACGTGACAGAATGTTCAGATAGATCAGGCCGATCAGCACATCACGCTTTCCCTTGGAAGCCTTGATTAGCCCATTCAGCCGCTTGCTACGCTCGATCTTGGTTTGTACATGGCTCGAATTCAGCAGGTGCAGCCTCTGCGCATCCGAAGGCTGATTGTTGCGTTCGGATTCCAGGCCGGTATCGCGAGACGGACGCCCGAACATTTCGAGAAACTG
>CAZWME010000481.1:0-4699 GCA_964634515.1 uncultured Pirellulales bacterium
ATCCTGATGTAGAAGTGATGGACCTCGGAACAGGGGGATTTTCTGTAATACATGCGATTGCAGGGAGGGACAAAATCATATTTGTAGATTGTGCTATTATGGGGCTGGCTCCAGGCATGATACATCGTTTTACACCCGAGCAGGTATGTTCGAACAAGGTACGGATGCGTTACTCTCTCCATGAGGGTGATTTGCTGAATACAATTGAACTTTCGCGCGGTTTGGGGGAATGCCCTGATGACATTGTAATCTTTGGTATCGAGCCGATGGAAATAGCTCATGGCGAAAGACTCACGAGTGAACTGGAAAATAATATTCAACAATACGTTAAAACTATCCTGAAAGAACTTGATAGAACATGAAGAAAGTAGTTCCACTTAACAATTGATAGTTTCAAGAGACACTTCAACTTAACAGCTATAAAACAGTGACATGGCACTTTCAAAAAGGCTTCATTTAAGCGATTTTAAATGCCAGAATTCTTCGAAAAGTCCCCTCTTTCATGAGTTGAAAACACCCTGTTTTTCAGGGTTGAGCAGATCGAGGGAATTTCACCCTCAGCCACTCCGATAGCCGGACGTGGAGCTCTCGGCTCATCCGGTTCCTACATTCAAACCATTAAATGGTTCTGCTGTTAAAATTCCAAATAACTCGTAAGCGGTTAAGTTCAATAGAGCATTAGTGACGGCTGCGCGACACAAAAACTCGTAATTTATTACATTGATAATCCACGTCTGCCAATTGTTATATGCTCAAATTTAGGGATTTTCCCGTAAGCTTTTCCGCGGCAAATCCTTGTGGAGCCAAAAGCAAGTATTTATTGCTTCGGTCAGACCTCCTAACAAACGATATAAAAGAAAGTCAGGATTATCCGGCAAAGGTTGACTCAGGTAAACGGACCTTCACCCACCCTATCTGAGTGATGCCAATAGCAGGTTTGCTGCGGGGTTTGATAAGCCTGTCGAAGCGATGTGCAGTCGGGCTTTGTCCGGCAAGCTGCTGTGCTCGGGTTATTCATATGGGCCGAAACAGCCGAATGTCGTCAAAAAACATTGTACCTGAACCACCGGGCTGGAGATTGTTCTCGTCACCGAAACAAATGGCAATAGAATTGACACTGGTAAGATCCACGCCTGTGAACGCATGCAGGTCAATAGTCCACTGTGTCCAGGTATCTATTCGTGCTGCGTTGGGATTATCGTGATAGACCGCCGAACTGCCGTTGAGAACAATACTCATAGGCGCAGCAGTATTTGACGAATCACCGCGGAACCACAGCGACAATACTCCAGCACCTTCTTCGGTCCAATCATGCGGTGGGCTCAGCGGTAGTTCTGCCTTCGAGAACTTGAACAAAGTGCTGTAGAAATACGGCATCGACTGCTTGCCGCCGTGAACGATGTCTCGCTCGGCAAAAGGAGGATTGGCATGGCCAACGATAGAACCGTTAGTCGCCGGGTTGTCGTATCCGTCTAACCACGTGTCAAATATCCTGTTGCTCCCGGGGTCATTGGGGTCAAGGTCATTATAGGACTCAAAATCGTCAATGATAACATAATCGATTTTCGGCAGAATCCCTATGCCCTCTGCCGGCCATTTTTTGGTAAATTCTTTCAAATCGTCAAAGTCAACCTTGCCGTCATTGGTAAGGTCCGCGCCCCGGCACCAGAAAAAACTATGGTCGCTTTCCAGCCAGCGCTCGGCAAAAACGGCAAAATCCCTGAAGTCCACTCGCGTATCATTATTAAAGTCACCTAACCGGAATTGCCATGTGAATTGGGGATAATCCAGCCCTTCACAGATGCTCCAGATACCCTCGGTTCCGTTCTCGGACTCCAACACAAAATCCCAGCCGGCACTGAAAAAGGTGCCTTTCGTCTGCATCCCGGCAGTCGTCTTGCCTTTGGCATCATGGCAGCCGATACCATACCGTTCCCGCCCGCACATATTGTTTAGACCGCTGGTCTGAATATCCCAGAAAGACGTCTTAATAATCGCTTCATCATTATATCCCACAAGCCCCCCGACATACATTGTTCCTCCGGCGGCGCCGATAGAATAACAGCAGATGATTTTCCCGGGCCATATATTAGCTCCCACCAGGCCGCCGACACTATAGTCACCTGTAACACCGCCCGTGGCATAGCAATTGCTGACAATATTGCTATTATTTCCCACCAGGCCGCCGGCGCTGCCCTCCGACGAAACGGAACTGCTCGAATAAGAGCAGGTGATTGTACCGTAATTGGTTCCCGCCAATCCTCCTACGGTCCTGCCTCCCAAAACGTCGCCCCCGGCAAAGCAATTGACGACCGAGCCCGAATTATTACCTACCAGACCACCCACTTCGCGTTCTTCTACTGAAGCTCTGCCTGAGGCCATAGAATTGGTGATTGAACCGGAACGATTTCTTCCCACCAGGCCACCGATATATTTATCTCCCGAAACGTTACTTTTCGCATAACAGTTGTCGATTGTTCCCCGGAGATACCCCACCAGGCCGCCCACTTCCTCATCGCCTGAAACACGGCTGGTTGCATAGCAACCCTTGATTTCACCTCCTTCATTGTACCCCACCAGGCCGCCGACAGATTCCTTCCCCGTTACGCTCCCATCCGCAGCATAACAGTTTGCAATAGTCCCTTCGTCGAGATAACCAACCAGCGAACCAACGTTACTTCCTCCTTCGGCCTTAATATTCGGAGCAACCAGTCCGAGATTTTTAATCTCGGCAGTGGAATCCTTGACGTACCCGAAAAGGCCCGTGTAATCACGTTTTGTGGAAGTGAGCCTTGAAATTTTATTGTTGTTGCCGTCAAAAATCCCACGGAAGGCATTCGTGTTGCCTCTCCCAATAATATTGAAATCCGTTCCGGCGTAGGTGCTCAAATCGATATCGGCCATCAGTTTGAAATGCTTGTCCCAGTCCTTCCAATTGGCGCCGATTTCATTCATCTGTTCGGCGGTGTATATCAGGTAGGGGTCATGGGGCTGGCCCGTACCGCCGCCATATTGTGCCCCGGCCGGCAGGACCAATAAACAAATAATAAGTAATACGGACAAAGGCATCGTGAACGTGTTTTGTTCTTTTCTATACATCGTTATTTTGTTTCTTTAATAATCCTTAAACTTTCTCATCCAATAGGGCCAATATTCGGGCAGTACTCCCCCGGCTTTGGTCCATGGCCCTGCAGTATCGAAATATTGGTGCCACTTGAGAGTCCACAGCTCTTTGACCCCGATTTTTCTTACAGACCAATCAAGAAATAGCCCGTTGATATAACCGTTGTGTCGGTTCATACAAAAGGGATGCATCCAGGGACCGTTGCTCCCTCCCCGGCGTGGTGGTCCCTGAGTTGCTTTCGGATGACCGTAAGGCATTGTACAATCGAGAAAGACAGGGATGTTGGACCTGTTCTTGAGCAGGAAAATGTTTGGGCCCTCATGACGATGGTGATGAAAATGAGAGTGATCAATGCTTTCAAAGGAATACCTGTCGTTGAAAAACCAGCCGTTGAAGCCATAGCTAAAGCGAAACGGCCGACCGGGACCCATCAGTTCGTAAGCCTCAAACGTGGTGCCCCACCATGCCTCCATGATTGTTTTACCTTCATGGAGCCTGCGAAATTTGGTCCGGCTGCCGCGTCTGACAGCCATGGGACAGCAGGCTATACCTTTTGTGTTGACAGGGCGAATTGACTTATCAATAGGATCATTGTAACTTGCTAAAGAGCCCCGCAGAAACCATATGATATCCAGTTCGAAATCGTAGTAGGGGAAACAGCCCTCGTTATCTTCAATATACATGTTAAGTGTGGTTCCCCATTGCTTAAGGTTCGCCTGACATACAACCGCTCTGCCCTGGTTACGAACCCTTTGAAGCGCAGGAAGCAATATCGCTATCAATAACGCTATAATAGCGATTACCATCAGAAGTTCTATTAAAGTGAATGCATTTTTTTTGTACATTGTTAGGGTATCTTTAATAATCCTTAAACTTTCTCATCCAATAGGGCCAATATTCGGACAGTACTCCCCCGGCCTTCGTCCAGGGGCCGGTGGTGACAGACTCATCGTCCCATTTCAATGTCCACAATTCCTTGAGTCCAACTCTCCTGACGGACCAATCAAGAAACAGGCTATTGACGTGCCCGTTGTGTCTATTTATGCAGAAAAACTGCAAGCTATGGCCCTCCCTCCTCGGCGGTGGTTCGGTATTGATATGCCTGCTGCTTCTTCTGGGACTATCGAGAAGCACCGGGATATTGGCCTGCCCCCTGGACAAATAAGTGTCGATCCTCTTAGGCCATGCCGTGTTATTAAAGCCATAGCTGCCGCGAAACGGCGGAGGGGGACTTGTAATTTTCCATGCTTGGAAGGTTGAGCCGCCCGCCCACCTTATTTCGTAAGACCCGCCGGGACCTGAGCCACGGCTAACGCCTGTTGTGGGGCCCGGCCTGACTTTGACGGCCACCGGGCAGCAGGCGATGCCCTTCGTGACGACTTTCTGGAAAACGCGAGGCCTGGTGGGATCCCCTTCAGGTAGCCACGAGCCCCGAAAGAACCAAAGAACCGCCCCGCCGCTCAGTACCGGGAGCCGTCCCTCGTTCTCGTCGGCGTACAGCGCCAGTACAGTTCCCCACTCCTTCAGGTTCGTCTGACAGACAAGCGCCCTGGCCTGGTTTCGGACGCGTTGGAA
>CAZWME010000482.1:0-4668 GCA_964634515.1 uncultured Pirellulales bacterium
TGCTGTAGATGAGCATTGCCTTGCCGATACCGGACAGGTTCGTCCCGCAGACCATCCGGAAAGCAATCTGCCTTACTCTGGCCAGAGCCGGCATCAGGATGCCCATCAGCAGGGCGATGATCGCGATGACGACCAGCAACTCGACTAATGTAAAACCTTTTTTCCTCATTTTTGTTCTCCTTTTACGTTTTGAGATTCGCAACATTAGACCGTTTTTAAGTACGCTTCGGTTTACTTTTTAATTTATAAATGCTTACTGCCACGTGAATGCCGGACACTAAACACTCTTCCGTATGCGAATCTACTCGATTTAAAGTTATTTGCTTAAAAACGGCCAGTCCAACCTGGTTAAAGAATATTTAAAAACAGACTTTATACGCTTGAATTTACATACTTCCAGTTATAGCAACTAACTCGAGGTTCCCAGCCAAACCGTAAAATGCCTCTTCAATATGCCTCATCCTGACAGGTTGGTTTTTCGATATGAAATTTCGAACAAAATATGATGACGGTTTTTATTATGATAACAGTACTTTCCAAACCTACCTGTTTCGGCTATAATCGTAACACAGGGATGCTTCCCTGTCAAATAAATTTCGGCGAATTTTATGGGTTTCTTGATAAAAAAGTAAAAATAGTGTAATATACCTGCTTTTTAGCTCGAAATCGTGGATATGGGTACTCAACAAACATACGAAGATATAAAAAATGTGCTCAAAAAGCACCGCCAGAGACATCTTTTGGCATTCTGGGACCAGTTGGATACAGCGCAAAGACAGCGTTTGCTTTCGCAAATCAGCCGGCTTGACCTTGAGAAAATAGACTGTTGGGTGGCTGATTATGTCAAAAAACCTGCTTCCAAAGCAATCAGTAGCGATTTGCTTCCTGCTCCTTTTTATAGCTTTGAACCGTCCGATAACGAGCAAGGGCAAAAGTACACCAAAGCTGTCAAATTGGGCCGGGACCTGATACGACAGGGAAAAGTTGCGGCGTTTGTCGTCGCGGGCGGACAGGGAACAAGACTCGGTTTCGATGGCCCTAAGGGGGATTTTCCTATCAGTCCCGTCAAAAACAAAACACTGTTTCAAATCTTTGCCGAGTACATCGCAGCGGCTTCAAGAAAATACAATACCGTCTGCCCCTGGTATATCATGACCAGCCCCTTGAACCACCCAAGGACCGAGCAGATTTTTCGCTCGAATAACTTTTACGGCTTGGACGAAAAGAATGTCTTTCTATTCCAGCAGGGAACAATGCCCAATTTCAGCCCCGACGGCAAGGTTCTGCTGGCAGACAAAGCCAACCTGAGCTGCTCACCGGACGGACACGGCGGAAGCCTTAAGGCACTTCACCAAAGCGGGGCGATGCAAGATATGAAAACACGAGGTATCGAATTTATCAGCTACTTCCAGGTAGATAATCCTCTGATAAATATTTTTGATCCCCTCTTTATTGGTCTTCACGTCCTTGATGAGGCTGAAATGTCCTCAAAAGCTCTTATTAAGACCGGACCTTACGAAAAGGTCGGCAATTTCTGTTCGGTTGACGGCAGACTGACCATAATCGAATACAGCGATTTGCCTGACGAGCTGGCCGAAAGAAGAAACCAGGACGGCTCATTGACCTATAAACTCGGTAGTATCGCTATCCACATCATAAACCGCTCCTTCGCCGAAAGACTAAACGCCGATGCTTTTTCTTTGCCCCTGCACAGAGCACTTAAAAAAATTCCGCACGCCGATGAGCACGGAGAATCTCTCGAACCTGCTGAGCCGAACGGTGTAAAACTGGAGAGCTTTGTTTTTGACGCAGTGCCGCTGGCCTCGAAGTCGATAATCTTAGAGACACTCCGGCCTGAAGAATTTGCGCCCACAAAAAATGCCACGGGTGTTGACAGCGTTGAAACCACCAGAAAAATGATGGTTGCCCGCGCCGCATTCTGGCTCGAATCGGCGGGCTTGGCCGTTCCGAAAAAGCCGGATGGTTCAATTGATTGTGTAATTGAAATCGCCCCTGCCTTCGCGCTCTGTAAAGAAGACATCAAAGAAAAGCTCAATCAGATACCACAAATTAATCCGGGTGACAAAATCTATCTGGCCTGAGATACCGGCGTATCTCTCGATTGTCACCTGTCGCCGGCTCCGTACTTACCGTGTGGAGAATTTATACACAGTTTCGGACGTGTACTTTTGACCAGGATGCAGAACAACTGTAGGGAAATCAGGCTTATTGGGCGAATCCGGGAAGTGCTGCGTTTCCAGGCAGAATCCGTAATGCTTATTGTACGTCCTGCCGCTTTTGCCCGTTAAGGTACCATCCAGAAAGTTGCCGGTATAGAACTGAACACCCGGTTCGGTGGTATGGATTGTCATCACTCGTCCGCTGGTCGGTTCATATATCTCGGCGCACAAAGCCAGCACACCGCCGCCGCTGTTGAGTACGTAATTGTGGTCATAGCCCCCTTCAACCTGTTTGATTCGAGATCCAATTGACATAGGTGAAGTAAAGTCCATCGGGGAGTCTGTAACGCTTTTGATTTCGCCCGTAGGTATCAAACCTGCATCGACTGGTGTGTACTTGTCGGCGTTAAGCATTATCTCATGGCCCAGAATGTCCCCTGTTCCCTGGCCGGCAAAGTTGAAGTAGCTGTGATTTGTCAGGTTTAATATGGTGGTTTTGTCCGTCTCGGCCTCGTAGCTTATCTTCAGCTCATTATCTTTTGTCAGAGTATAGGTGACGGTGCATGCCATATTACCGGGGTATCCTTCTTCGCCGTCCTCGCTGATATAGCTCATCTTCAACAGTGCTTGTTGGCTTTCGGCCCGTACGTCCTCGGCTTTCCATACTACTTTATCAAATCCCTTGATACCACCGTGCAGATGATTTTCCTCGTTATTGGTGGCTAACTTATATACGACGCCGTCGAGCGTGAACTGGGCCTTGCCGATGCGATTGGCATACCGCCCGACAGTTGCACCGAAGTAAGGGTGATAAGGTGGCCCTTTAAGATAACCGTCAAGCGAATCGAAGCCCAGCGTTATATCAGCTAACTCCCCCTTCCTGTCCGGGACCTCTAATGAAACCAGAATGGCGCCATAGTTGGTAATCCTGGCTTTAAGGCCGTTGGGATTTATCAATGTGTACAAAACAACTTGTCTGCCGTCGGTTGTCTGGCCGAAAGGCTCTTCATTAGCACTCATTGGTATTGCCTCCTTAACTTCGGGCGTGATTTCCGGCTCTTTCGGAGTTTTCTTCTTACAGCCGGGCATGTAAACAGTCGTTAATGCCAGAACATATATAAGCCAAAATTCCTTCTTCATCTTTTTTTACTCCCTGCCTGAAATTATATAAGTTTTTATGAATTGCGAAACCATCCTGAAATATACCGCTGGTGGAATAAATTGTCAAAAAATTATTCTTACCACATTAAAAAAATATCACTACTGTTAAGTCGTTTACAAGCTATATCTGATTGCTGATTAGCAGGCTGTCTTGCCATAAGTCGTTAATGAACTGTTATAATCGTAGGGCCGGGAAAACACCTTGTAAGCAGTTGTTTTTTTTCGGCGGATGGTTTATCGTTATCATATGCAGACTCAGTGGCATTACGCAAAGGAGATTAAAAAAAGAAATGCCGGATTATAATCCAACAAATGCTAATCAGCCAGGCGCCGGTCGGTTCGCGACGACGCACTGGAGCGTAGTCTTAGCTGCCGGCAGGCCGAAGTCGGCCAGTTACCGCCAGGCCCTCGAGATCCTGTGCCAAACATACTGGTTTCCGCTTTATGCATATCTGCGGTGCCATGGATGTAACAGCCACGAGGCCCAAGATTACACTCAGGCGTTTTTCACCGCTCTATTGGCCAAGGGCGGCCTGGGCCTGGCCGACCCGAAGCGCGGTAAGTTCCGTTCGTTTCTCCTTGCCTCGCTGAAACATTTTCTCTCAAACGAGCGCGCCCATGCCCGTGCGAAAAAACGCGGCGGAGGCAGAAAAGCACTTTCTCTTAATTTCGAGAACGCTGAGAGCCAGTATGCCCTTGAGCCGCGTGATGAATTATCTCCCGAAAAGCTCTTCGAACGCTCCTGGGCGCTTACCGTCCTGGACCGAACGATGGCCCGTTTGCAGGCCGAGGCAATCGGTACGAACAAACAGAAGTCATTTGAACGCTTGAAATCTTACCTCACCGCGGACAAAGACTCAGCCCCTTACTCTCAAGCCGCTCAGGAATTGGATATCACCGAAGGTGCAGTAAGGGTTGCTGTGCATCGCCTGCGAAAACGCTATAGAGAGCTGTTACGGGATGAAATTGCCCAGACCGTTACTTCTGATGACCAGATTGATGAGGAAATCCGTGACCTTTTTACCGCTTTGGGAAGCTGAGTTTTTCGGGTATATTGAAAAAATACTCGGTATCATGTAACCTTTCTGCCGGTTTGCTTTAGTGATAGGTAGAAGCATCCAGTATTAAGAGTGCTTAATAAAATGAATCGTAGCACCGAAAACGAGCGATTTCGCGTCTGCAAGAAAGGCGAAGCAGGTCATCCGAGGATGGTTGATGCAGCCTGACGACGCCCAGAGACGAAATAAGCCGTTTGAATGCAGATTCATTTTGTTAGGTGCTCTAAGAAAGGAGATGTTATTATGACTGAAGAAAATCATTGTCCACA
>CAZWME010000483.1:0-4666 GCA_964634515.1 uncultured Pirellulales bacterium
ACGAGTTATTTGGGATTTTAATAAGCAAACCAATTCAGTATCATCGGTGAACAGTGGATGGATTGGTGGATTTAGAACTTGTACAAGCGGTGATTGGTTGGTCTATTGGGGACAACTGGTAATGTCACCTAAAAATTCCAGTGTTTTTAAACTTTTGAAAGAGGTGGTTTTCGAAGAATTCCTAAGTTTGCAGCTTGTGGGAAGTGTGTGAAGGTAGTCAAACATGCACGGAGTGTCAGAAGACTTTGACAAGGGCATTTCTGGCCGCCGATTCATAAACTGCTTCCTGAACAGCTAATGTCTTTAGGTATTCAGGCCCGTTTGTTTCGAAAGGTTTGCCGTCCAGCATTCTATCGATGAAATGACGCTGTGTCGTATAGCAGCAGTCCCCTGAAAACGCGTGGTCTTCGTGTTTATAATCATGGTTTCGCTCTTTCTCACCAAGCGATTGGATAGTAATCCTGCCGTCCAGATAGAGTCGGATGGTCCCTCCATTTGCATCGAGAAGAAACTCACCGAACGTGTAGCGAGGTTTCTCGAAATTGCATTCATTATATCGATTGGCGTCCCAGATTCCGGTTGCCCCGCTTTCTAAGTTGAAAATAATAGCTGCATAGTCTTCGCCTGCGATTACCGGATTGAGTTTCTTCAGCACGGCATAAACTTCTTTAATCTCACCGCCGAGATAACGATAAGTATCTATAAAGTGCACACCGTTTTCATAGACCAGCAATCGCGGATAATCCCTGAAATACGGCTGACGGTTGAGATAGGCATCCTGTCCCCAGCCATCGCCCATGCGTGAGCGGAAATACAGCAAGTGAATCTTGTCACCTACGACATTTTTATCGAGCAGCTTCCTTATTTCCCGATACCACGGCTGGAAACGCCAGTTCTCGTGGACCATAAACCGAATACCTGCCTGACCGGTGTACTCCACAATCTCTTTTGCCTCGTCGAAGGTCGGAGCAAGTGGTTTCTGACATATAACATGAACGCCAAGGTCCGCTGCGATTTTGCACATCTGTAAATGTGTAGGCGGGGGGGTGATAATATCCACGAAATCAGGTTTTTCCTTCTCCAGCATCTTTCGATAGTCTGTGTAGTGCGACTCAATACCGTACTTTTCCATTATTTGTTTCGCACGGTCTTTATCACGATTGCAGAAAGCAGTAACTGTAACTTCCGGAATTCTCTGCCAGGCTTCGTACTGGAAGTGACTAAAGTAGCCTGCCCCTACCGCTACGGCTTTGAAAATACTCATTAATCTTTCTCCAATGATTACGATTTAGAAATACATCAATTATTCATCTTCTTCAATAGTTATCTGATTGGCATCTTCAACATCAGTAGTATCTACCTCAGGCGCCGGTTTCTTACGAGTTGACTTATAAATGTTATAACCAATAGTACTACCAGTCAAAATGACCAGTGATGCAAGCATGGCGATAAACCGGGCTCGAACGGCTTGCGGCGAAAGCTTCTTATCTGAAGTACGATTCGGGTTCATAAAGCACCAAATAAATATAGCCATAAAATTAAGGCCAGCAGCCAGCATAAAGAAGGTATTGGCACTTCCTGTTTCTTCGTTCAATAATAACGGGAAGATAATGGCGCTTAAAGCCGCCCCGATATTGCCCACCATATTCATAGAGCCCGATACGGCACCGGAATTAATACCGCCGATATCATTACAGAATGCCCAGCTTGGACTAAGCGTCATATCCACACCAAATGTCGCAAGGGCAAAACAGAATACGAACCAATAAAGCTGGGCCTTGTCTGTGGTCAGGAAATCCAGGTTCTTGGTTTGTGTGGCTAAAATCAAACCAATTACTCCCAGCGAGAAGCCCACAATAGCCGTGATGCGTCTTGAGTTCACGTGGTAACCTTTCTTGAACAATCCGGTCACCATCGAGCCGGCAATACAGTTCGCAAAAGCGGCAAAAATAAGAGGGACAGCCGAATAGTAAATGGCATGTGGGTCATCGGGCCACTGGTCTTTTATATATTTAGGCAGCCATGATAAGCATATAAAGAAAGTCACGTTGCTGGCAAAATACTGAAGCATCGCCAGTGACATATTCAAAGAGGTAAAAACCTCGGCAAACGAAGCTTTAATTCCTGTAGTAAAATCACTGACACGTCCTGCTTCGATATAGTCTAATTCCGCCTGATTAACTTTACGATTGTCCTTAGGATTGTCACGAAACCAGATAAGCCAGACTGTTGCCCAGATAATGCCAATCACGCCGTTAACCACGAACGTCCGTCGCCAGCCGATCTGAATTATCAGCCACGGCATTAAAAAGAGCGAAAAAGCGGCACCTAAACGACTGCCTGAGAAATTAATACCGTGTGCAAGTCCGCGCTCCTTGACAGGCAGCCAGCGGAAAAAGGCCTGCGTTGCGCCAGGAAATGCCCCGGCTTCGCCCATACCGAACAGGAACCTGAGGATCAGCATTTGTATTGCACTACGGGCTGCACCGGTAAGGGCTGTGAACATGCTCCAGACAGACACCACAATAGTAAGTGCCTTACGCGGGCCGAAACGGTCGGCTATCCATCCGGAAGGTATCTGAAACAAGGCGTACCCTATCGCAAAGATACCAAGAATCAGACCCCACATCTCTTTGGAGATAGAGAGGTCTTTGATGATATAGTCGGCGGCAGAGGCGATGCAGGCTCGATCCATATAGGTGTTGACGCTGTGGAAAAAGAGAATCGAAATAAGAACATAACGCTGTCGGCTCATAATATTATTTGATGTCTTCATAAAATATCCAAAATCCTCTATTGATTTTTTGTCTCTCTAAAGCGATTAACAACTTCAGAAACCGCATCGGTTGACCCGACATTACCGGGAAAGACTATGTATGGCATATTCGGGAATCTACTTTCCGGGCCGCTCTGCCAGACCGGAACACCCGGCAAAATTTGTCCGAGCACCTTCGCCCGAACTATCCCCAGAGCCTTTGTTGCTATGTCGCTTGAAGTGATCCCACCCTTGGCCAGAACATAACGAGGACTAATGCTCATAGAACGAACAATCTCCACCAGTCCCTGCGAGATCTTCCTGCCGATAAATAATGAATTCTCATGATCCTTTCCTGTCCTAAGTTTGCGGCTCGTATAAACCACGGCATCTTGTCCCTTTGATAATGTATTGTTTAAAAACTCAACAGCATTTTTAATCTGTCTGTTGTTGGTTTCTTGTAAGATATATTCATCGACATCAAACTCGAAGCTTTTAATGTTCCCATGACGCAGCAGGTGGTCTAATTGTTGAGATGATTTTGGCACGTGAGAGCCCACAACTATCAAACCACCAGTACTATCTGTGCCGCTAATTTCGTCGGCGTTCAATAGCGGTCGGGCTTTCAGAGCGGCTCGAACACGAACAAAGGAAGCGGCTGTTCGAAATAGAAAATGTTGTCCTTTTCGCTGGGCCCGGAGCAAACCCAGAGTTACCACTTCCAGGTCCCGATAATCGGCGGCGTTGACAATGCAGGCACTTCCAGGTTTACATTCGGCCATCTTATCTGCGATATAGTTCGGGCCCTTTTGCCGGATATCAACGAGAGACAATGCCTGTACCGACGAACCGGAAATCCGGCCTTGTGTTTTCTCCTCGATCCAAAATTTAAGATTTGAATTGCGATAGCCAAAAACTACATCTTTGGCAAAGGCCGTATCAGCGGCAGGAATCAGGTGCTCTGCGTCTTTTACATAATGTATATCGTTGATGGTATATCTGCCTCCCTCCTGAAAGAAGGGTATTATTATGTAAACGGCTTGTTCCATTCCAAGCACTTTAGCCAGGGCGTCGACTTCTGCTGGAAAATGGCCTCGCAGGGTCGAGTCGCTTCGACTGATAATCTCAAAGGCCTGTCCCGTCTTTCGTGAAGCCTCCAGGATATTCGCCCCAATCTCAGAAGCTAAGTCAACTGCACGTTTTGTCGGCAAGCTTCGTGAATTCGTTAGCAGATAGAACAAACCGGTTCTTCTCTCAAATTCATCGATGATAGATTGCAGCTTCCAGTTCGTTATAACCGGTATATCGTATACAGTCTGCGTTCCGGTCGGATCATCGTCAAGTACGACGACTGAAATTGGATTTTGTGTTATTTCACTTCGTATCGCAGGCAGCAAATCCTCGAGCCAAATGGTGGGCAATGAACTGAGAATTTCCTGTAAATGTACCGGCATCTTCAAAATCGCATTATTTCATATTTTAATCGTCATCCTCAATAGCAACAGCACGAACTGGTGCGCCGTCGCCGTTGGCTATTTTAAGCGGAAGGGCAATAAAAGTCACTTTCGGTTTCGATAAGGATGTCAGATTAGCCAGTCCCTCTACTACAATCACTCCACCCTCGAAAAGAATCTTGTGAATTGCCGTTACTTCCTCGATGTTATTTACATCTGCAATCGAGGGCGGTTCGACACCGAGCATTCTCACTTTTTTTTCCACGCACCATATCGCCAGTTCTTCACTCACCCGCGGAAGCTCCTGTCGATATCGCTTCTGGCCGTAGTAAGCACTCCAGCCTGTACAAATTAAAAGGCTCTCTCCAAGTTTGAATTTCTCGGCAATGGCTCCGAGGTGCTTTGGCTTAATCAGAGCACACGGTTCAATCGGACGTACATCCGCTATCCATGCCTG